>JAKJEG010000044.1 GCA_022705545.1 Patescibacteria group bacterium
CATTTGGGCTAAGATTTCGACTAGCGGTTTTTCGATTTCCTGATAAACATAATTCAGCTCTAAAATATTAATTTTATTCATTAAATTTTCTTCTAAATCAAATATGCTTTTTACTGCTTCTTCTAAACTAACTTCTGATTTTTTTAAAAAAAATCTAACTAAATTTATCAACTGATAATTTTTTCTTTCTGAATCAATTAGCCAAGCAGCAATATCTAAATCAAAAAAAATATCAAAGGGTAAAGCTTTAATCGATGGAAACTCTTCGTAAAAAACTTTTCTCTCCAATAAACAAATCTGGGAAATATTATGATAGTTTTTGACTATCAGTTCTAAAAAATCCGAAATCAGTTGAGAAGGCAAAAAATAAACTTCTTCTTTGCTTTTAATTACGAAAAATAATCCCTCTATTTTTCTTTGTAAATATTTTCCTTCAAAAACAAGATAAAAACCAATCTTTGAAGATTTTTGAATGTCTTTTTCAATATTTTTTATTTCTTCAAGGGAAGTGATATTTTTTCTTTTGATTATTGTTTTATCTAAAGAAATATTCTTCTCTCCTAAAGAAGAGATTTTTTTCAAAAAACTATTAAACCCAAGTTTTTTAAATAGAGGAATTAATGATTCTGACGGTGGTTGATATTTTGCTTGTTCTAAATCAAAATCTAAATCTAAATTAATAATAATAGTAACTAAATCCCGGCTGAAATAAGCTTGGTCTTTATGCTCTTTTAAACTTTCAAGAATTTTATCAGAAACTGGGATTTTTTCTCCTTTTTCAATGCTCTGGTATAAATTATCTAAACTGCCATATGTTTGAATTAACTTTTGAGCAGTTTTCTCACCAACTTTTTCTACCCCTAAAACATTATCCGAAGGATCGCCTTTCAAGGCCTTAAAATCAACTAATTGAGAGGGTGATAAATGATATCTTTCTTTAACTTTCTCAACATTATAAATCATTCTTTCTTTTAAACCATGAGATAAAGTATAAACAAAAACATTTTCCTCAACTAATTGCAAAGTATCTAAATCGCCAGTTAAAATAATTATTTTTAAATCTTTATCTCCTTTAAATTTTTCTACTAAAGTGCCAATAATATCATCAGCCTCATAACCTTCTTTTTCTAAAATAGGAATTGGCCAATTAGATAAAATTTCTTTAACAATTTTAATCTGATCAAAAAAATTTTCCGGCGCCTTAACTCTTTTCGCCTTATATTCTTTAAAGGCTTGGTGTCTAACAGTTGGACCGGGTAAATCAAAAGCCGCCGCAATATAGTCAGGTTTAATTTCCTCCAATAATTTAAAAAGGACCAATAAAAAACCATAAACGCCATTAACCATTGTTCCGTCCGGCGAAACTAATGGCGGTAAAGCATGATAAGCGCGATGGATTAAAGCGTGGCTATCAATAATAAGAAAAGTTTTTTCCATTTATTTAATTTGACTCAGAGAATTCTTTTTTAGCAATAGGGATTTTAAAAGTTAATAAACGATGATTCTTGTCCAAAATTTTAAATTTTATCACCCAGCTTTTTGCCGGCAATAACTTTTTAATTTTTTGTCCCCATTCAATAAAGATTAAGTTTTTTTTATCCTTAATAATATCTTCGAAGCCCAAAGATTTTAATTCTTTTAAATTTTTTAAACGATAGCAATCTAAATGCCAAAGACAGGAAAAATTATTATGGTATTTTTCTGGTAAATCAAATTTTTTCATTATAAGAAAAGTTGGGCTTAAAACATCGTTTTTTAATTTTAAAGATTCAGCTATTCCTTTCATAAATTCTGTTTTTCCAGCTCCCAAATCGCCTTCTAAACTTATTATCAAAGCATTTTTTTTATTAAGGCAATAATAATGATAATTTAAAATAGCTTGAGTCAAAAAAGCCGCTAAGATTCTTGTTTCTTTTGGACTTTCGCTAATAATTGAGATTTCCATATTTTTTTAAAAATTATTTAATAACCAAGTTTTAATAATCTCTTTTGGCCATAGGCAATCTTGCTAATGATTGATCATTGATTATTAATCATTAAACATTTAAACATTTCATTGAAAATTGAAAATTTCTTTATTAGTTGTAGGCTGTAAGTTGTCATTATCATTGTCATCGTCAGTTGTTTGCTGTAATTAACCCATTAACCCGTTAACTCGTTAATCCGTTAACTAAATAATTATATATTATATATTTTACAGGATTTTTAACTTTTTATCAAAAATGATATAATCTGATATAATCTGGTATAAATTATTGAAATATTTTATGGAAGAAGATTTAACTAAAAAACGCGAAGAAAAAATTAAAACTCTCTGGCAAGAAGCAAAAGAAAGAGAAGCACAAAGACTGGCTGAAAGTTATAATTACCAGTATGTAAATTTAAAGGCAACACCAATTGAAACTGGCGCTCTTTCTCTGGTTGACGAAGAAGAAGCAAAAAAAGCCCAATTAGCAGTTTTTCAGAAAATAGGAAATTTATTAAAAGTGGCTATTTGCGATCCGGCTTCCGAAGAAGCAATAAAAATTATTGAAAAACTAAAACAAAAAAATTATAAAGTGGCTCTTTATGTTGCCACCCCAGAAAGCATTATTCTTGCCCATAAACTTTATGATTCTATTAAAAAAAGACCGGAAGAATTTTCCAAGATAATAGATGTCAGTTCAATAAGCCCAATTGATTTCCGGAACCTTCATTCAGAATTATTAAAAATTAGAGCTGACGAAGTCAGTTTATTGGTTGCTTCTATTTTTAAATCAGCAGTGACGGTGGATACCTCTGATGTTCATATTGAACCCCAAGAAGAAAGCACTTTAATCAGATTTCGAATAGACGGAGTTTTATATGATGTCAGTGAAATCGATAAAGATAAATATCAAAAAATTAAGCAGCGATTAAAAATTATCAGCGGAATGAAATTAAATATTGAAAATTCTCCCCAGAATGGCCGATTTAATATTCAAGAAGGAAATTTAATGATTGATGTCAGGGCTTCCAGTTTACCCGGTCCCAATGGAGAATTTTTAGTTTTTCGATTATTAAATCCCAAAAAAGCCGGTTATGGTTTACGAGATCTTGGGTTGAGCAGAAAAGGTGAAGAAACTTTTCGTCGCTATCTGACTTCTCCCAATGGTATGATTTTAGTTACCGGTCCAACCGGTTCAGGAAAAACAACTACTCTTTACACAATGATTAAAGAGAAAGTTTCTCCGGGAGTAAAAATTATTACCATTGAAGACCCGATTGAATATCACATTAACGGCGTTAATCAAACTCAAGTTGATAGAAATTACGACTTTGCTACTGGTTTAAAATCAATTTTACGTCAAGACCCTGATGTTATTATGGTTGGGGAAATGAGAGATAAAGATACAGTA
>JAKJEG010000045.1 GCA_022705545.1 Patescibacteria group bacterium
ATTTTATTTTTGAGATTTGAGATATCTATGAGATCCTTTGAATCAGTTTCTCCTAATTACTTTTCCGTATCTCTGACTAGATAAAATTCCTTTGTGATAAGAAAGATTGCCATTAATGATCACGGTTTTAATGCCTAAGGGATACTGAAAAGGATTTTTCATATCCGCTAAATCTTTTAATTCTTTGGGATTAAAAAGGACTAAATCAGCCCAATAACCTTTATCAATTAATCCCCTTTTCTTTAAACCAATTTTTAACGCGGGCTGATAAGTAATTTTATTAATGGCTTTCTCTAAAGAATTTCTTTTGCCTTCTTGAATAAATAGTTTTAAAAACCTGATAAAAGCCGAAAAAACTGCCGGATGAATCCAAGTTTTTTTCTCTAATTCCTCAATATTCAAAAAACCATTATCTGAACCAATTAAAGAATAAGGGTTAGTGAGAGCTAGTTTAATATTATCAAAAGAAATATTTTTTACCAATAAAGTTGCCCGGCCTTCGCAAAGTTCAGCAATTTCTAAAATTGTTTCTTCGATAGAAAACTCAAAATTATTAGCAATTTCTTCTATTGAAAGATTATTAAACCACCAGCATTTATTAGCATCAACTATTATGGCTTTTTTATAAATATCTCTTTTCTCGCTTAATTCTTCTAATATTTTTTTTCGATAATCATTATCTCTGATATTTCGGAAAAAAGCCGTTCGACCGCCAATTGTTACCCACTCAGGCAATACCTGAAAAATATCTTCTGAACTATATTCATAAGGTGAAAAATCAAAATGAATAAGCTTTTTGTTTCTATTAGTTTTTTTAATTAATTTCAGCGCCTCTTCAAAAAAAGGATAATTCTTTTCTCCTTTTGCCTGAAAGCGATTAATTTCTACGGGCAATTGAGTAGTTTTAACAATTTCAATTATTTCTTCTAAACTTTTTAAAAAGTTTTTTTCTTCATCCCGCAAATAAAAACCTAAATAACCATTGTATTTCTTTACTATTTCTGCTACTTTCTCGATTTCAGAAAAACCAACCATTTTTTCTTGAGCATAACCTAACCCAAAAGAAACACCAAGAGCCCCTTCTTTTAAACTTTTTTCAACAAGAAATTTGCCTTTTTCTAATTCTTCTTTTGTTAATGGCCTAAATTCGCCTTCGGTTAAATCATTCCGGATATTGCCCCAACCAACTAAAGAAGAAACATTAACGCCGATTTTCTTGTTTTCCAAAAAATCAAACATTTCTCCAATCGTTTGCCAATCGATATTAATTTTATCAACATTTGTCCATTTACTAAAATTAGCCAAAGAAACTTTTATCAACGGCGCCAAAGAAGCACCATAATTACCAAGAACTACCGTCGTGACTCCTTGACGAATAAGATTTTCTGCTTCAGGATAGGAAAAAATAGTAAAATTATGGTCAGCAGTATTATTAATATCAATAAAACCCGGGCATAAAACTAAATTTTCAGCATTAATGTCTTTGGTTGCTGTTTGGTTTTTTAAATTACCAATTTCGGCAATTTGACCATTATTAATCCCAACATCAGCAACAAATGGCTTTTCGTTTTTACCATTAATAACGGTTGCTTTTTTGATGATTAAATCAAACATAATAAAATTATACCGCGTTTTAAAATTATCAACAAGTACTCGATTAACGACAGCGCAAGTCGTTAATGAACTGGTTAGGGTAAAGAGTTTAAGGGTTAAGAAGCCAGTATGGTGAAAAGGTAAAGTTTAGGGTAAAAAATCCTTTTAACTCTTAACCTTTGACCCTAAACGATACGGGCTTCGTTACCTTTTAACTCTAAACAATACACATTATATTTTGGTTGTCAATTATTTTAATTCGTTAATTCGTTAACTCGTTAATTCAACTAGCGCTGTCCAAACATTTTTCTTTGACAAGAATATAATTTTATGCTATAATAAAATTATAGTTCATTGATAATTAAAAAGAAAAAAGGAGTGGTAAAGATGAAAGATTATGATTTAAATGAGCATTTTATCAAAGGGTTTTTAACAGTAATTAGTGAGGAAGACGAAGATGAAATAAAGGGTGAGGAAATAATTGCTCTAGTCTTATGCTTGGGTTCAATTTTGTTTCTTTTAATCACTCAACAGATTTTTGCCTCTGTAATATTTGGATTAACACTTCTTATCTGTTTAACAATCACTGAACCTGATATTTTTAACATCACTGGTAATTTTTTTTGTCTATACGCGTTTCTAGCTATAGTATATTTTTTAACTACTAGCTGGCTGGGAATTATTCCCTATGTCGCCATAACAATCGCCTCAATCTATATAATTTTTTATTTATTAGTTGTTTTTAGAGGTTTTAATTATTTCAAAATTTACACTCCTCCAGCCTACTTAGATTTATTGGTAATACTACTCGCTGGTTTAATACTATTTAGATAACAAGTTTTTAAAAGAGAGGCCTAATAATTATTAGGCCTCTTTATTTTTAATCAAAGTCAAAAGGTTAGAATACAAAAAAGCCACGGTTAATGGCCCAATACCACCCGGCACTGGACTATAAAGAGAAGCTTTTTTTAAAACAGACTCTTTTTCACAATCACCAACTATTTTTTTATGATAAAAATTAAAAGATAAATCAAAGATTATTACTCCTTTTTTTAATGATTTTCCTTTTATTAAATTCGGTTTACCAGCACCGGAAAAAATAATATCGGCATTTTTTAGAATTTTTTCCTGATTTTTATAATCCTTTTCCAAAACAGTAAAACTGATTTTTTGGTTTAAAAAATAAACCGCTAAAGGTTTACCAGTTAAATAGCCAGCTCCAATAATCAAAATATTCTTATTTTTTAAGTTAACTCTATATTTCTTTAATAAAAAATCAACAGCCGAGACGGTTGGCGGTTTGACAATCGAACGATTGTTATAAAACTTGGCTAAATTTCTTTCGCTTAAACAATCCGGGTCTTTATCCTCTAAAACAGCATTTAAAACAGTTGGGGCATTAATCTTTTCTGGTAAAGGCAATTGAACAACTACACCTTTCATTTCAGGAATCCGGCAGATTTTTGAAACCTCTTTTCTTAAATCTTTTGATTTAATAGTTGAAGGATAAAGATAAACTCTAAAATCAATAGCCAATTCCTTGGCGACTTCTTTTTTTCTCTTAATAAAAGAAAGAGCGGAAGCTGAATCGCCCACCAAAACAACTCCCAACTTTATGCTCTCTTTTATCTTTTCTCTTTCTTTCTTTAAATCTTTGATAATTTCAGCAGCTAATTTTTTTCCGTCAATGATAATTGCCATTATTAAAGGTTTAAATTTTGTTGATTATGTTAATTATTTTATTCAGAAAATGATTAAATGTTTAAATGCTCAATC
>JAKJEG010000046.1 GCA_022705545.1 Patescibacteria group bacterium
AAAAATATCATTTCTGAAAATGTCTCTGATGATTTAATTAAAATTACTGCCGAAATGCCTTTAATAAAATTAATTAAAAAATTTTATGATCAATTAAAATCTGTTTCCTCTGGTTTTGCCTCGTTAAATTATGAATTTTTAGACTATCAAGAAACCCAATTAGAAAAATTAGAGGTTATTTTAGCTGGTAAAAAAGTTGAAAGTTTGAGTAAAATTGTTTATGAAGACGAAGAAGAAAAAGAAGCGAGAAATTTAGCATCCCGTTTAAAAGAATTAATTCCTCGCCAACTTTTTCCAGTCCCTATTCAAGTTAAAAATTCTAAAAGGATTATTGCCCGAGAAACTATTCCGGCTTTAAAAAAAGATGTCACTGGTTATTTATACGGTGGTGATAGAACAAGAAAAATGAAATTATGGCAAAAACAAAAAAGAGGTAAAAAAAGATTATCTTCGCAGTCTAATCTTGATTTACCACCAGAAATTTTTCATAAATTATATACTCAAGAATAATCAAATTTTATGTCAAAATATCTTTTAATCATTGCTCTTATTTTAGCCAGTGTTTTCTTTGGCTTTAAAATTAAAGAAAATTATGCTTTGCACCAATATTTAAAAGCCGAGGTTCAAGAATTAGAAACAAGGAAGCAAAACATTCTTAAAGAAAAAGAAAGTTTAGAGCAAAATTTAAAAGCAGAAGAAAGAGATAAATCTCTGGAAAGAGAGGCAAGGCTAATGTTGGGTTTAAAAAAAGAAGGGGAAAAGGTTATTTTGGTTATTCCGCCAGAAGAAATCCAAGGGCAAAATCAAAATTTAACTCAAAATAATAAATTAAACCAAAATAACCAAGAAGCCAATCAATCTCTTTCTTTTTTTCAAAAAATTTGGTTAAATTTATTAGAATTAGTTAATAAAATTAAAGAATAGTGATTATTAATGCGGGTATAGTTTAATGGTAAAACGTATCCTTCCCAAGGATAGGACACGGGTTCGATTCCCGTTACCCGCTCCAATAAAATAATGAAAAAACAAATAAAAGCCCTTTTATTATTTTCTGGGGGGTTGGATTCACTTTTAGCTTTAAAAGTCGCCGAGTCTTTAAATATTTCAGTCACTCTTTTAATTTTTAAAAGTTATTTTTTTGATGAAAAAATTGCTTTAAAAGCCATTAAAGAAAATAAACTAAAAAATCCTTATTTAATCATTGATTTTTCTAAAAAACACTTCCAGATAGTCAAACAACCAAAATTCGGCTATGGTAAAAATATGAATCCTTGTATTGATTGCCATCTTTTGATGCTTAAAGAAGCTAAACAAATAAAAGAAAAAGAAGGTTATGATTTAATTCTCACCGGAGAAGTTTTAAATGAAAGGCCAATGAGCCAAAATATGTCTGTTCTTAACTTATTAGAAAAAGAAAGCGGCTTAGAGGGCTATCTTTTAAGACCATTAAGCGCCCTTTCTTTAAAACCAACAATTTTGGAAAAAGAAGGAGCAATTAATAGAAAACAATTACTTAATATTAAAGGCCGATCAAGAAAGATTCAATTAAATCTTGTTCAAAAATTTAACCTTCAATGGTTTCCTCTTCCAGCCGGCGGCTGTCTTTTAACTGACCCTCAATTTTCATTAAAATTAAAAGACCTTTTAAATATTAGTAATAAAGCTGATGAAAACGACATTAATCTTTTAAAGATTGGCCGCCATTTTATTGTTCAGAAGACAAAAATTATTCTTGGTCGCAATCAAAAAGAAAATGAAGAATTAAAAAAAATTCGAAAAGAAAAAGATATTCTAATTGAAATAGAAAATTACCCCGGCCCAACAGCGTTAATCAGAAATTATCAAAATAGTTTACCTTCTCAAAATGCAATTCAAAAAGCCAAAGAATTAATTATTGCTTATGCTCCAAAAGCCAAAGGGAAAAACGACATCATTTTTCACCAATTAAATATTTAATTAATGACATCGCAAATCATAACAATCTCAAATCTCAAAAATAAAATCTCAAAACTGACAGTTTGCTGTCATTACGAGCGAGTAATAAAACGAGCGTGGCAACCTCCCTTTTCTGTCATCGCGAGGCCGGAGGCCGTGGCGATCTCCCCCGCAGGGGGTTTCAATTGAAAATTGATAACTGATAATTTCTTTAAGGTACCTACCTTCGGTAGAGATTGCTTCGCTTCGCTCGCAATGACACTATCAATTAACGACATCGCAAGTCGTTAATTCGTTAACTCGTTAATTCGTTAACTCAACTAGCGCTGTCCAAACATTTGAAAATTGAAAATTGTAAATTAGATAATAATCCCTCCGCCTAAACATTTTTCTTCTTGGTAAAAAGCGGCTATTTGTCCCGGAGTAGGGGATAAAAATGATTTCTTTAAAGTCGTAATTTTTAAACCTTTTTGAAGAGGAGAAACTTTAGCTTTTATTAACTCGCTCGTAGATCTAATCTTAACATTAGCTATTATTGGTTTCTTAATTCTTTCTCCGCTGATTAAATGGTATTTTCCAATTAAAAATTCTTTCTTAAAAAGATTTTTTTTATTTTTGCTAACATAAACAATATTATTTTTTTTATCTATTTTAACCACATAAAATGGACCGCCGGCTAATTTTAACCCTCTTCTTTGACCAAGAGTATAAAGATAATAACCAAGATGCTCGCCAAGAATTTTATGAGTTTCAACCTCAACAATTAAACCAATTTTATTTTTTCCTAATCGAGAAGACAATAAATCTTCTTCTGAATGATTATTCAGATAACAAAAATTCTGACTTTCCCGATAAGAAGCAAAATAATTTAAATAATCTTCTCCAAGATAACCGCGTAATAACTCAAAAACTTCTTTTTTCCGATAGCCACCTAAAGGAAAAACCACTCTTTTCAAAATGTTTTGGGATAAAAAACAAAGATGATAAGTCTGATCTTTGCTTTTATCTTTAGCCATTAGTAATTCATATTTTTTATTTTGTTGATTCAATCGAAGACGAGCGTAATGCCCGGTAGCAACTAAATTTATTTTCATCTGTTTAGCTGTTTTTATCAAATATTCAAATTTAAAATAACGATTGCAATAAACGCAGGGGTTAGGAGTTAATCCCTTTTTATAGCCTTCAAGAAAATAACTAACCACTTTATCTTCAAAATCTTTTCTTAAATCAATTAAATAATAGTTAACTTTTAATTTTTGACAGAGTTTTTTCATTTTTAGAAAAGTATTTTGACGCTCTTT
>JAKJEG010000047.1 GCA_022705545.1 Patescibacteria group bacterium
TTAGTTCCTTTCTCTTGGAAAAATACTTTTTTGGGAGATAGTTGAAAAAAGAGGAAAAAAGATCTTCTTTGAGAAAAGGAACTGAATTAATTTTAAATATCTTTAAAAAAATTGTCAAGTGTATGTATAAGTCCATAATCAATCCTTGTTGTTAGCAACAAAAATTATCAATTATCAATCAATTTTAATGTTTGGACATCGCAAGTCGTTAAAAATTAACGACTTGCGATGTCGTTAATTGAATCCTGAAAAAGGAACTCCCTGCGGGAAGATCGCCACGGTTGCCCTTTGGGCAACCTCGCGATGACAAAAAGGAGGGATTACCGCGTCGCTCACTATGTTCGCTCCTTAAAATGACAAAAAGAGAGTGTCATTCTGAGGCCAAAGGCCGAAGAATCTCTCGCGAAGGCGAGAGATTCTTCTTTGTCATTGCGAGGAACGAAGTGACGAAGCAATCTCTACCGAAGGTAGATACCTTAAAGAAATTATCAGTTTTCAACTGAAACCCCCTGCGGGGGAGATTGCCACGCTCGTTTCACTCGCTCACAATGACAGTAAACTGTCAGATTTGAGATTTTATTTTTGAGATTTGAGATTGTTATGAGACTCTTCGACTTTACTCAAGGTAACAATCCTTCGCTTCACTCAGGATGACATTGTTCGCCAAAGATTCTCTTATGAAGTTTCTTGCAAAGTTCAACTTCGTAAGATTGTTTTGTCGCTTCGCTTCTCAAGATGATAAAATTCACTGGAAAAATCTTGCTTTAGACAAAATAATTTATATCAACGAATAAAACAGATAAAACAATTATAATATAATTAAATAAAAGGATTTTATCTTTTGTTGATGATTCAAATCTTTTTTACGGCGGAAAAAAGAGATTAGACTAAAAATAGATTGTCAAAAACTTTCTAATTATTTAAAAGATAAAACTGAAAAAATATTTCGTAAGAATCATAAAAGAAAAAGGATATAGAATAAGCGAGGCGATGTTTTTATTGTTAAACCTGTTTTAGGCACAGATATTTTATACTTGATCAGAAGTTAAACCGTTTAGGCCACAGTGCTTTGTATTATTGTATTTTATAATTCCAGGGTTTTAATTTGTACTTTAGGCCTTCGAACGATTTAAATTAATTCTATTTATAGAATTTCTCTTAATTCTTCTTTCGTCCTTTTGATAGTTATCTTTCTGTCTAAAATAGGGTTTATCCAACGATATTTTTCTTCTTGGTTGAATTAGTATAGTTTTTATATGTCCTTAGATTATCAGAAGAAAACAAAAAGCGTGTACGCATTACCACCTTGGCTTGACAATTTTTTTAAAGATATTTAAAATTAATTCAGTTCCTTTTCTCAAAGAAGATCTTTTTTCCTCTTTTTTCAACTATCTCCCAAAAAAGTATTTTTCGAAGAGAAAGGAACTAACTCCGCTTTCAAAAGCGGAGTTTCTTTGTTGGTCTTTTCAAAAAAAGAATTAAAAATAAGATTAAATTAATTTAAACTAAACCCCCGCTTTAAAAAGCGGGGGAGTTCTCTTCACCAGAGTTAAAGAAAAAAGAGAAACAGCGGGGTAAAACTCTTTTTCTTACCCTAGGAAAAGAACTAGATTAATTTTAATCAAAGAAGAAAAAATTGTCAAGAATTTTTAGATTCAATGTCAGTGTCATTGTTAGCTAATCCGTTAACTCAACTGGCGATGAGATTATAAATAATCTTTGATGAAGGTGGACCCGAGGGGAGTCGAACCCCTGACTCATCCATGCCATGGATGCGTGTTACCACTATACCACGGGCCCTTTTTATTAGGTAATATACCCTTGAGAGGGCTCGAACCTCTAACCTTCTCCTTAGGACGGAGACGCTCTAATCCTATTGAGCTACAAGGGCATTTTAATTATTGATGAGAGGGTTATCCAGTTTTATAAAAATATTATATCTTATTTATTTGATTTTGTCTATTTTTAATTATTTTTAATATTGTTTTTCTTGAAAATTAATGGATAAAATGTATAATATGTAATATGATTAATTGGAGGGCTGGCTGAATGGTAAGGCGCTGGTCTCGAAAACCAGTGGGCGTAAGTCCTTAGAGGTTCGAATCCTCTGCCCTCCGCCCTACCTAAAAAAGTAGATTTAAGATATTTATGGAATTCTTATCCTTACTGCGTTCGCTCGCAATGACAAAGAAGGAGGGTCATTCTGAGGCCAAAGGCCGAAGAATCTCTCGCGAATGCGAGAAATGGAACGGTTTTTAAAAGGGTTTCTGAAAAGGTTTCTGAAAAGGGTTTCTGGAACAAGTCCAGAGATCCTTCGCTTCACTCAGGATAACAGAAAGAGAGTGTTATTGAAAATTGATAATTAAAATTTACGTAAGTATTAATTTAAATTTAGAAGATATCAAATGGTTCAAAAAAATAAAAAAGACGCTAAAAATTTAGAAGAAATTTATTCTGATGATTATTTTCGAAAAATTAGTCAAGAATTTTCTTTGTCGTTCAACAATTTAGATTTATTAAAGCAGGCGTTAACGCATCGCTCTTTTTTAAATGAAAATCCTCAATGGAAAAAAATTGGCAACAATGAAAGGCTGGAATTTCTTGGTGATGCTGTTTTAGGATTTTTAACCGCTCGTTATCTTTACCAAAGAATGCCTGAATTAAAGGAAGGCGATATGACTTTTTTAAAGTCCTCCTTAACTAGCGCTAAGGCCTTATTAGAGGTGGCTAGAGCTTTAAATTTACAGAAATATGTTTTAGTCTCCAAGGGAGAAAAAGTAAAAATTGGCAATAATTATTCATTGTTGTCTGATGCGGTTGAAGCTTTAATTGGAGCCATTTTTCTGGATCAGGGGTTGGAAAAAGCCAATGAATTTCTTGAAAGAAATATTTTTACCAAGATTGAGAAAATATTAAGTGAACATTCTTATCGTGATGCCAAAAGTGTTTTACAGGAAATTACTCAGGCAAAATACAAAGTTTTGCCAACTTATTATTTAGAAAAAAGTTGGGGGCCGCCTCATGACAGAAAATTCAAGGTAGCGGTTTATTTAAACAATAAATTGTTAGCCAAAGGGGAAGGTCGTTCTTTAAAAGAGGCGGAAATTAAAGCCGCCCAAAAAGCTTTAAAGAAGATAGGTCAATAAAATAATATGTTTCTTAAGAAAATAGTTTTAAAGAATTTTAAATCCTTTCAAGGA
>JAKJEG010000048.1 GCA_022705545.1 Patescibacteria group bacterium
TTCTATCCAAATAGTTGGCTCATTATAAGTGTAAGCAATGATTTTTATTTTATTTTTTAGGCAATAATCAATAATTTTTTGAGGCGGCCATTTTTCTCCCCAATAAATATCTTCTTCTTTTTGCTCTTTTGGCGTTTGGGAAATATCCCAATTCTGGCAAAAATCACAAGAGAGATTGCAGCCTAAAGTTGAAATCGAAAAAGACTCCTCTCCCGGCAAAAAATGAAAAAGAGGCTTTTTTTCTATTGGGTCATTGTTGAAAGCAATTAACTTATTTTTAACTAAAAGATTTAATTGACCATTATTATTTTTTCTCACTCCGCATTTTCCTGTTTTTTGGTTTTCAATAATGCAGTGATGATTACACGCTAAACAAATAAGAGATTTCTCTTTTGCTTTGACTAATTGGTAAAATTTTTTTGATGGCATTATCTTAATTATATCACACTTATCAAATTTTCAATTCTAAGACATCGCAAGTCGATTAACGACTTGCGATGTCTAAACATTAATTGATAATTGAAAATTTTTGTTAGGGTCTTCTAATTACTCGATAATTTATTTTCTTAACCGGTAAAACCCTTTTTAATAAATTAATTACCTTCTTTTCATTAAAATTTTTACAGGAATAAATATCATAAGCAACATAATTTTCTTCTGGCCAAGTATGACAAGAAAGATGTGATTCTTCTAAAAGACAAAAAGCTGTTATCCCGCCTAATTTTGTTTGTTTCTTTTTTTTATTTTGATAGCTCGAAAACTGATAAATAGTAATTGGAAGAATTGCCTTCATATTTATTTCTCCAATAATATTTTTAAATAATTCCCGAGTAAATTTTTTATCCGTTAAAACATCTGGTTCAGTTAAAAAAATATCTAATAAAAGATGTTTTCCTTTTTTCATAGTTTAAAATTGTTAATTTCAAATAATGCAATTATTAAAAATTAGAAAGAAAAAGTCAATAAAAATGGGTGACTATTGTCACCCATTTTGCGGAAATAATCTTATGTATCTCTTTTTGTGTTTTCCTTTTTTCTTTTCTAAAAAAATAATATTGCCCTGATTTTCCCATTCTTTTAAGTATTTTTCCCGTCTTAAAATCTTCACTAGTCCTTTTTCTATTTTTTCTTGGATTTCTATATCAAAAGAATTATAAAATTCTATGCCAACAATTTCTAATAATAAAGTTAATATTTCTGGATTCTTTATTTCTAATGCCTGATTTTGACTTGGAATAGTAAAGGATTTCCGAGCTATCTTCTTCTTATCCAGCCATTTTTTAAACTTGTCAAAAAATCCTGTTGGTTTATTTCTTTTTTGTTCTTTTTTTAACTGAAAATCAGCCTTTATACTATGTTTCTGCTGCTTACGTTCGTCTTTCTTCTTGACTAGTTCTTTGCTTCGAATTGTTTCCTTTTTAATTTCTTTTTCTTTAATTTCTTTCTCTCCAATAAAACTCACTTTCTTCACCCCCTATTAAAAAATAATTGATTTCAAAAAACTATTAAAGTTTATCATATTTTTAATGATTTGACAACCCAATTAACGACATCGCAAGTCGTTAGGAACTAACGGCTTGCGATGTCCAAACATTGAAAATTGAAAATTTATTTATAAGTTTTTCCCATTGCCAGTATCCTTCTGCTCTAGAGGCTCTAAATTATTAAAAATATAATCAATGAATACTTCATAATAATTAGCATATTGATTAGGCACTGAAAAATTAAAACTAATTAAATATTTTTGTTTTAAAAAGTTTTCTATCAATAAAGTTTTATTCTTGATTAAATATTCTACTCCCTTATCTAAGGTTTTTATTTCGTAAACCGTTTCTTTCTCTTTAGTTTCTTTTTTATTAATTTTATAATCTTCAATAAAACCAGTTTTTAATAGAGCCTCTTTTTCTTCTTTTTCTAAATCTTCCAAATATTTTTGGAAATCAAATGACTGAGTATTTTTTGAATCTATCTTCCGATAAATAACAGCAAATTGAGCCTGATTAGAATCCTGAACCATTAAAACAATATTCATTCCTTCGCTGAATTTGTTTTCCCTGATAGGAAAAAGATTTAAATACACTCTTTTGATAGTCTCTTTATCCAAAATCTGCCAGTTAGGGTAATAAAATTGAAATTGAAAAGGATAGACTTGATTTTTATATTTTATAAAAGGTTTTTTAACAGAAAATCTTTTACTGATAATTTTGTTATCATCTAACTGCACTTTTAATTCATAATTTCCTTCGTTGGAAAAAGGCGGTAAACTAAATTTATTTTCTCCTTTTGAAATATTTTTAGAAAAAAGTGGTTCAGTTTTATTAAAAACATAGTTTCCAAGGAGAAATTGAGCATTAGGAAATGATTGTTCGCTGATAATAATAACTTCCGGCTCATCAAAAGTAAAAAATTCATCAGTTTCTTTATTGAAAACTGGATGTTTTAAAGTTAAAGATATAAAGGGATTTTGAAGATTCTCTTCGCTAGTACTAAAAATGAATTCTGTTGATAAGAAAAATAATAAGATAGCAAGCAAAAAAGAGCAAAGAACAAAATATTTTTTCTTTGGATTTTGCTTTTGGTTGTTTTCTTTTTTAAAACGAAAGAGATACTTCATATTAATTTTATTTAATAGGTCGGCAATAGATCTTTTTTATTTTCTTTGTCTCATTATAGGTGTAATGATGAATAGCAGGAAAGCCATTTAAAGAATTCATACTAACGGCTTTTTTGTTGCCTAAATAAAAACCGCTATGCGAATGAAATTCCTCTTTTTTAGTGAAAGGGTTATACTCAGTTGTTCCCTCCCAAATAATTACCGCTCCTTTTTCAATTTTTTTAAAATTTGAAATTTCCTGCCAATGATTTTTTATTAAATCTTTTTCTAATCCTTCAACCGTTAAATGAATCTCGGAAACTAAATCAAAGATTTTTAAAATTGAAGAAACAAAAAAAGCACAGCTTAAATAGCCATTTTGAGTTAAATCAATGATTTTTCCATTTTTTTCTCCGTAATTATTTTTCCAAAGATTAGCCCCAATAGAATTTTCAATCATTTTCAAAAATGTTTTCTCTTTGAGTACTTTAATAGAGGGAGATTGTTTTTTCTTCATATTTTTAATGATTTATAGAAAATTC
>JAKJEG010000049.1 GCA_022705545.1 Patescibacteria group bacterium
TTTTGGGAAGGAGTTTTTATTTTAGTCGGCATCATTATTGGTGCTGGCGTTTTTGTTTTGCCTTATATTGGCTATCATTCTGGTTTAATAACAACTTTTTTCTGGTTAATTATTAATACTTTTATTTTAACTTATCTTCATTTAGCGTTTGGGGAAGTAGTGCTCAAAACCAAAGAAGAATATCGTTTAATTGGTTATGCTCATCATTATTTAGGTCCGTGGGCGAGAAATTTAATGCTTCTGACTACGTTTTTAACTTTTTCTTTTTCTTTATTAATTTATTTATTATTAGGCACTCAGTTTTTATCTTCCATTTTTAATTATTATTCTTTAAAAATTTCACCAAATTTAATTTTTATTTTTTTATGGTTAATTTTAAGTCTAATTACTTTATTGGGTGAACAAGAGGATATTAGTAAAATCAATTTTTTATTTTCTTTTCTGCTTCTTATTTTATTTGCTTTGATTATAGCTCTTTCACTCCCTTATTTTAATCCCTCTAATCTCAATCTTTTTCCTTTACAGGACTCTTCATCGCTAAATTCTTATTTAAAATTTTTACTTCCTTATGGAGTTATCTTTTTTGCTTTAAACGGGACGGTCGGAGTACCGGAATTGATTAGTAATTTTAAAAAAAGAAAAATACCTCTTGAATTATCAAAAAAAGCCATTATTTGGGCAATGGTTTTAATTTTTCTTTGCTATTTTTCTTTTATTTTTGTTCTTAATGGGGCTATTGGAAAAAATATTACTCCAGAAGCAATAAATTCTTTATCAACGGTAGTCGGTAGTCAAGCGCTTTTAATTGGCGCTTTAATAGGATTTTTAGCCGTAGCCACTTCTTATATTATTTTTGCTATTTATATTAAAAATAGTTTTTTAAAAGATATTCATTTACCCCTTTTTTTAGCTAACTTATTAATTTTTCTTGGCCCTATAGGTTTGTATTTATTAAATGTTACCAATCTAATAACGATTATTTCTTTTGTTGGTGGGCTTGTTGGGGGAATTGAAGGGCTTATGATTCTTTTGGTTTTTAGAGAAATTAAAAAACAACCTCTTGATTTTTCCCAAAAAGAAGGTTATTCTTTGCCTTTCCATAGGGGATTATTTATTTTTTTGATTTTAGCCTTAATTTTTGGAGTCGTTTGCCAAATATTTTTAGTGCCAACTTATTAATTGATTATTATAGTTTTCCTGCTCCTGTAGTTTAATGGATAAAACATAGGCCTCCGGAGCCTAAAATGCAGGTTCGATTCCTGCCAGGAGCACCCCAACTGATGATGATAACCTTTAACGATAACAATGACGATGACAACGAGCATTATTATTTAGTTAACGAATTAACGAGTTAACGAATTGAAATAATTAACAACTGATAACTGACAATAACAATAACAATAACAATGACATTATTATTTAGTTAACGGGTTAACGAGTTAACGAATTGAAATAACTAACAACTAAAATAAAATGTATATGGTTTAGGGTTCAAAGGTAACGAAGCCCGTATCGTTTAGGGTCAAAGGTTAAGAGTTAAAAGGATTTTTTATCCTAAACCTTACCTTTTCACCATACTGGCTTCTTAACCCTTAAACTCTTTACCCTAACCAGTTCATTAACGACTTGCGATGTCCAAACATTGATTGAAAATTGAAAATTTTTCTTTTCAACTTATTTTTGATATAATTCACTTGCCAACGTAGCTCAATGGAAGAGCAATCCCTTCGTAAGGGAAAGGTTGTGGGTTCAAGTCCCGCCGTTGGCTCTTTTTAACTTTGATTAGCGACTATCTTTTGCTATTTTTTTTATTATTTTTCATCTACCCTGGATTAATCTTGACAAGATTTTTTTTATGGATTAAAATAATTAAAAATTAGCAGAAAAACTATTGGCTGCTAATAAGGTAAAAAGGGGTCGAAAAGCAATGATAAAGTAATAAAAAAACATAGTAAAAATAAAAAAATAACAAAAATAAACCATGAACATTAAACCGCTTTCTGATCACATTTTTGTTGAGCCTATTACTGAAGAAAAAGTTACTAAATCCGGTATTTATTTACCGGAAAATGTTGAAGAAAAACCAATGATTGGTAAAGTTATTGCTGTTGGACCGGGAAAAACCAACGAAGAGGGAAAATTAATTCCTTTAACCATCAAAATAGATGATAAAGTACTTTTCACTAAATATGCACCAACAGAAATTAAAATTGAAGATAAAGAATATTTAGTAATTAGGGAAGATGATGTTCTTGCAATTATTGAATAAGGTCGTTTAAGCAAATTAAATTAATAATCTTAAATTAATATGGCAAAACAAATTCTTTTTGATGAAAAAGCTCGACAATCGTTAAAAAAAGGAGTTGATAAATTAGCTAAAGCTGTTAGTATCACTCTTGGCCCTAAGGGATCAAATGTCATTTTAGACAGGGGATTTGGTTCTCCGGTAGTGACTAACGATGGTGTAACAATTGCCAAAGAAATTGAACTGGCTGATAAAATAGAAAATCTCGGGGCTGAAGTTATTAAAGAAGCAGCTGAAAAAACTAATGATGTCGCTGGTGATGGCACGACAACAGCGGTAGTTTTAGCTCAAGCAATTATTTCCGCTGGTTTAAAAAATGTTGCTGCTGGCGCTAATCCTTTAAGCTTAAAAAAGGGAATTGATAAAGCGAAAACTGCTGTTATCGAAGAATTAAAGAATATTTCTCAAAGCGTTAATAACCATGAGGAAGTAGCCAATGTGGCAACTATTTCTTCTCAGGATCCAGAAATTGGAGAAATGATTGCTTCTATTATTGATGAGGTGGGAAAAGACGGAGTTATTACGGTGGAAGAATCAAAAACAGTTGGTCTTTCTAAAGAAATTGTTAAAGGATTGCAATTCGATCGAGGCTATGTTTCTCCTTATTTGGTTACTAACACTGAAAAAATGGAAGCAGTGCTGGAAGATCCTTACATTATCATCACTGACCAAAAAATTTCTAATATTCATGATCTTTTACCGCTACTGGATAAAATTCTTCAAAGTGGCAAAAAAGATCTTTT
>JAKJEG010000002.1 GCA_022705545.1 Patescibacteria group bacterium
TTTGACAATAAGGACAATAAGATCGTCCTCTTAAATAATTCTCGTTTTTTTCACTTCTTAAAACAACAACGTTTAGAAAACTACCAACAATTGAACCAATTAAAAATACAAAAAGATAAGACCAAAAAAAGGGCATTAATTATTGATTAAGAACCAACACAATAAACGCAGTAACCAGTAAAACATTTCCCACATTGTTGCCCTTCTACTGATATACCAATTAAGCTATTTTTCATTAAAGAATCCTCTGGCGTTAATCCTTCTAATTTTGCTCCTAAAACATATTGTTGATTAGTGGCACCTCCCCCTGAATTAAGTGGAGCATAATAATATCTCCAGCCTGAAGCAACTAAAGGATCAGTAGGCACTCTAGTACCAAGATCTTGTAAACAGTTAACTAAATTATTATAACCTTGCGTAGGACAATAATAACCATTTTTATTATAATAAAGTTCCAATGCGTTCTGAATATTTCTTAAATCACCAACTCGTCGAGAATTCCGAGCACTAGTTCTGGCTCCACCCAAACCAACTAATACTGACGTAGCTAAAATAGCAATAATAGTCACCACCAAAATCATCTCAATTAAGGTAAAGCCTTTAAATGTTTTCTTTTGTTTCATATTTTTAAAAATTTATTTTTAATTTAATTACTTTTATTATTTTATTTTAATCTTTTTCTTAAAAAAGTCAAATATAAATTTTATAGATCAGCTGATAAAACTTATTAAGAAATACTCTGGGTTAACTGATAAATTGGTAAAAGAATTGCCGCTACCAAAAAACCAACTAAAACTCCCAAAATAATAATCATTATTGGCTGAATTAAGTCAATCATTGAAGCTAAGGCTCTTTCTACTTCTTTGGAATAATATTCAGCCGCTTTTTCTAAAACTTCGCTTAACCGGCCGGTATTTTCTCCAATTGCAGCCATTTGAGAAACTAAAGGAGGAAAATATTTTGGATAATTCATTAAGACATTACTAATGCTTTCGCCTTCTTTTAGTTGATCAGCAATTTCTAAACCTATTTTATGATAAACATAATTACCAGTCGCACTTCCCGCCACCTGAAAAGCAGTGACAATGGGAATTCCTCCTCTAATTAAAGTAGCCGAGGTCTCGCAAAACCGAGTAATATACATTTTTTTATACAACGGACCGATAATTGGTATTGAAAGAAGATAAATTCCACCCACTCTTCTTCCTTCTGGTGAATTAAAATAATTAACCACCATTCCTGCAATCCCGACTAAAGCTACCAAAACGAGCAAGCCCCAGTTTCTTAAAAAATTGCCCGTTCCAACCAGAAACTTAGTAGCCCATGGCGGTTCAACATTAAATTCTTCAAAAATAGAACCAATTTGAGGAGCCAAGGAAATTGTAATAAAAGCTCCGGCAATAATAAAAGTTGCTAAAAGAAAAAGAGGATAAGTTAAAGTTGATTTAGTTTTAGCAATTAAATCGTTTTCATGCTCAGCATAATCAGCTAAATATTTGACCACTTCTTCTAATCGTCCGGAAATTTCTCCGGATTTAATCATTTCAACATAAAAATCACCAAAAACATCATTTCTTCTTTCAAAAGCCTGAGACAAAGATAAACCGGCATCAATGTCTGCAACCAAATCATAAGCTAAATCTCTAATAGCCGGCGTTGCTGCCTGATTGATTAAAGTTTTCATGGCATCACCCAAGGGAACTTGAGATTCTATCAAGGTTGCAAATTGTCTTAGAAAAACTGCCAGATCCTTTTTAGAAATTTTTGCTTTTGCTCCTAAAAATTGATCAAAAAAAGATTTTTTTGTTTCCGGAGCTACTTCTAAAACTATCATTCCATAACTTTGCAAAGTACTAATTACCGCCTCCACTGAACGAGCTTCTATTTTACCTGTTTTAATATTACCGGCCTTGTCTCTGGCCCGATAAATGAATTTCATATTAATATTTCAATTTAAATTATTTTTAACCTAAAAGTTGTCGTAATTCTGAAGGATTGAGTGAATAATTTTCTGCTACTTCCACCGAAATTTCTCTTCTTCTGACCAGCTCTACCAGCGAACGATTTAAAGAAATCATTCCTTCCTGAGAACTAGTATCAATAATTAAATCTAATTGATAAGTTTTGCCTTCCCTAATTAAATTTCTTATTGCTGAATTAGCAATCATTACTTCGCAAGCTGGTATTCTTCCTCCTTTAATCCTCGGAGCTAATCTTTCAGAAACAATCCCCAATAAGGTAGAAGCTAATTGTGATCTAATTTGCCCTTGTTGGTTAGCCGGAAAACTATCAATAATTCTATCAACTGTCTGGCTGGCAGAATTAGTATGCAAAGTAGAAAAAACCAAATGACCAGTTTCTGCTGCTGTCAAAGCAATAGAAATTGATTCTGGGTCTCTCATTTCTCCGATCATAATAACGTCAGGGTCCTGTCTTAAAACAGAACGCAAGGCCCGATGAAAACTTAAAGTATCAGAGCCTACTTCTCTTTGATCAATCAAAGCCCGATCCTGAACAAAAAGATACTCAACTGGATCTTCAATAGTAATAATATGATCCATCCTTTTATGGTTGATTTCATCAATCAAAGCCGCTAAAGCCGTTGTTTTACCATGGCCAGCTGGCCCAACAACTAGGAAAAACCCTTGATTATATTTCGTAAATTCATGCAGAACTGCTGGCAAATTTAATTCTTCGATTGTTCGAATATGAGTGGGAATTAATCTTAAAGCAGCTGATAAATAACCCCTTTGAAAATAAACATTGACTCGAAAACGAATTTTATCTTCGTAAGAGAAGGCGAAATCAATTTCTTTTTCATTAATTAATCGATCTTGTTGTTCTGGAGTTAAAAGGACTCCAATTAAACCAGCTGCCATTTCTGGAGTTAAAACCGGCTCATTAGTTAATGGCAAGAGATTGCCGTCGATTCTTACCATTGGGTGTTTACTGACGCTAAAATGAATATCAGAAGCCCCTTGCTGAGCAGCCAGAACCATTATCTCCGCCATTTTTTGCGCATAATCAAAAGCCATGTTTTTATTTTATAAATTTTTTATAAATTTTTATAAATTTTTATTGATGGATTAATCAATAATCAGTAATTATTAATAATTATAACATAAATTTATCCAAAAAATAAAAAGCAAGTCCAATTGCCGAAGCCAAACCCTGAACTATCCAAAATCTCATAGTGATTAAAGTTTCTGGCCAATTTTTTGCTTCAAAATGATGATGCAAAGGGGTAGATAAAAAAAGTTTTTTCTTTCTAACTTTCTTATAGATTTTTTGGACAATCACTGATAATGATTCTATCATTAAAATAAAACCAAAGCAAGGCAACAATAAAGCTGTATCAGTTAACATCGCTACTACTCCCATAGTAATTCCTAAAGCCATTGCCCCGGTATCACCCATAAAGAATTTAGCTGGATAAACATTAAACCAAAGAAAAGCAATGATCGCTCCAATTAAAACCGCCAAAAAAGACGAAAGATTAAAATAACCTTCCACAAAAGAAACAATTAATAAACAGGCAAATCCCATCACCGAAATTCCACCCGCTAAACCATCTAAACCATCAGTTTCATTCATTGAGAAGGCACTCGCCACTAAAATAAAAATAAAAAATAAAGGATAAAAAATTCCTAAATTATAATCCCCAAGAAAAGGAATATGAATAATTGTCCTTTCTAATTTAACATAAAACCACCACGCGCCAATCAAGGCAATTAAGATATAAACCAAAATTTTTTCTCTCATTCTTAATCCTCCTCCTTTTGGCCCAATTCTTAAAACCCCTAAAAAATCATCCAGTAAACCAACTAAAGCGGCTCCCATCATTGCTCCTAATGGCAGCCAGGTTTCTGAACGAGAAAGAAAATTTATTCGGGAAAAAAATCCATTGCCAACAATGCTTAAAAGATAAAAAAGATAAGTCATTAAAAAAGTTGAACCCCAAATTAAAATACCGCCCATTGTTGGAGTCCCCTCTTTCTTTTTATGTAAATTAGTAAAAATAGGCGTCTCTTGATCTTGACGAATTTGCTTGCCTAAATGATGGCGAGAAAGAAGCTGAATTAAATAAGGAGCAAAAATCATTGCCAGTAAAAAGGAAAAGACAAAAAGAAAAAGATGACGAACAATCTGAAAAGCCAAAAGATTCATATCCTTAATTATATTTTGTATTTTAAATTATCTTTAATAATTGACTAAGAGTTATCTAGGGGAAAATAAATTTGTAATTTTCAATCAATTTTCAATGTTTGGACATCGCAAGTCGTTAATGAACTGGTTAGAGTAAAGAGTTTAAGGGTTAAGAAGCCAGTATGGTGAAAAGGTAAGGTTTAGGGTAAAAAATCCTTTTAACTCTTAACCTTTGACCCTAAACGATACGGGCTTCGTTACCTTTCAACCCTAAACCATATACATTTTATTTTGGTTGTTAGTTATTGATTGTTAGTTATTTCAATTCGTTAACTCATTAACTCGTTAACCCAACGCGCGCTGTCGTTAATTAAGATTTGAGATTTTATAAACATTATTTATCCTTTATTATAATTTAAAAATATTTTTATTTCAAATTACCGTTTTTAACGCTCTATTGTTGATAATAAAAACTTTTAAATGCCTTGTACAAAATCAAAGTATCGTTAAACCGATCATTTGATCCTAAAACAATAATCACTAAAGGAATTTTTTCTTCTGTTTTTTGGTTTTCTGTTTCCCTTTGGTTTTTATCTTCATTTTTAGGAAATTGATAAAATGAATCTGTATTTTCCTTTTGATTTGCTTGATTATCTACTTTTGAAACTTCTCTCTTATCAAATTCGTAAAAAGTAATCAAGCAATCCCCAGCCTCGGGTGTTGTCCCAGTTTTTCCACCCCACAATTCTTTAATTTGGCCGACTAAAATATTAGTATTGATTAAATGATGTTCTATTTGGTTATCAGAAGAAAAAACCGTTTCTTCTTTTTTTTGAGTAATTTCTCCAATTAGAGGATATTTTTGATAAATATTCTGGGCTAAAATAAATAAATCACTAGCAGTGGTAAAGTTTCCTTTTCTGTCAATTCCCCGCGGATCAAAAAAAGCAGTATTAGCCATTCCTAAACTTCTAACTTTTTGATTCATTAAATCAACCATATCTTCATCAATTAATCTAATTTCCTCCTCAAAAGCCAAAGCTGCGTCATTAGAAGAAGATATTAATAAAATTTTTAAAAGGTCAATAACTTTAATAACTTCTCCTTCTTGTAAACCGCCCTCTTCTCCTTCAGCCGAAACAGCGTACTGGCTAATTTTAATTTCTTTGTCCAGCGGTAAATGATCAATCACTACCATTGCTTCCACTAATTTGGCAATAGAAGCCGGATATAAATGAAAATCTTTATTTTTTTCCAAAATTATTTTTTTCTGCAATAAATCACCAACTAAATAAGAGTTAGCCGAAATTTTTTCCAAATTATCAAACACTAATGAGGCATTAAGATCTTCATCATTATTCGCTAATGGTTTGGGATTATAAAAAAATAAGAAGAAAAAAACAAAACAAAAAACAACCAAAAATAAAACAATAAATGATTTGTTATAAAAACTATCTTCTTTTATAGAATTAAAATTTTCCTGAGTCATTTCTTAAATTTTTTTGTTTTTCTTTAATATTATTATAATCAGGTAATTGCTCCATCGAAGTTAACCCTAAATGCCTTAAAAATTTTTCTGATATTGAATATAAAAAAGTATTGGTCCTTTGAGGATGGGTTTTCCTTTCTATTAATCCCCTTGACAACAAATTAACCAAAGAATAAGTTGAATCAACCCCTCTAATTTCGTTAATTTCTGCTCTAGTCACTGGCCCCTGATAAGCAATAATAGCCAAGGTTTCCAAAGCAGTAGGGCTAAGATCACCTTCAATTTGTTCTTTTCTAATTTTCAATAGATATTCACTGGCTGAAGGCGCGCTAACCATTAACCAACAATTATTATTATCCAATATTCTTATCCCCCGTTGATTTTCTTCCAATTCTTTTTTTAACTCTTTAAGATTTGCTTCAACTTTTTCTACTGGTTCATTAACTATTTTAGCTAATTTTTCTAAAGGCATTGGTTCTGGACTGCCAAAAAGAATTGCTTCTAAAATCATTTTAAGATCCATATTTGATCAAAATTTTTATCCTGTTTAATTTTAATGACTTTTTCTTTAGCTAGGTGAAGAACCGCCAAAAAAGTCATAATAATTTCTAGTTTATTTTGTTTATTTTTCACCAAATCATTTAAAGCATAATTATTATTTTCTTGAAATAACTTCATTAACTCTTCAATTCGTGATTTCAAAGAAATAATTTTTTTAATTTTTTGTTTAGCTAAAGGCTCTTCTTTCTCTAAAAAAGCAGTTAATTTTTTATAAGTTTCTTCCAATTGCACCAAAGAAAAATTCAAGGGCGGAGAAAAATTATTCGTGATTATTTTTTCTATTGGTCTAGGAAATAAAATTTTTTGTTCTTTAAACTTTTCTCCTAACAATTGACCAGTTTCTTTAAAGAATTTATATAATTTTAACTGAAATTCAAGATCAAGGATTTCCTCTTTTTCTTCCTCGCTAAGATTTAAAACCGGTAAAAGAGTTTTTGATTTAATTAAAATTAAGGTTGAAGCCACCACCAAAAAATCAGCTAATTCTTCAGCCGGAATTAATTCCTGCCTGTTTAAATAGTTTAAAAAATCTTCAGTAACATTGGCTAGTGATAATTCAGCTATTTCTAAATTTTTTTCTTCAACTAGTTTTAAAAGTAAATCAAGGGGACCGTTAAAATCTTTAAATTTTACTTGATACATATAAATAAATTAATTCCCACCAACGACATTTTTAACATTATTGATTAAAATTTCTTCAAATTTTTTCTCTAAGTCTTGGTAAAAGAAATAACTTTCTTTTTTATATTCAACCAAAGGATCTTTTCCGCCATACGCCCGCAAAGCAGTTGAATCTCTTAAAGATTCCATTCTTTCTAAATGATTCACCCATAGTAAATCCAGAATTTGCAGAGCCATAACCTTAAAGAGATCATTAATTTTTTCTTCTTGGAGTTCTTTAATTCTTTTTTCCAAGGATTCCTCATTTAATTTTTCGTTATTCCGTTTAAAAACTTCTTTAATAAAATCAATCATTTTTTTCTCTTTGGCCAAAGATAAAATATTATCCCGCTGCCTATAAAAAGCCAACCGCTGTTTATTGATAACATCGTCATATTCCAAAACATGTTTTCTGGCATCAAAATAGTAATTTTCTATTTTCGTTTGAGCCATCTCAATTGCCTTGGAAACCATTTTATGCTCAATCGGTTCATCTTCCGGCCAGCCTAATTTTTCTATTAAATTAAAAAGGTATTTAGGAGCAAAAATCCTGACTAAATCATCTTCTAAAGAAAGAAAAAATTGAGAAGAGCCGGGATCACCTTGCCTGCCAGCTCTTCCTCTCAACTGATTATCTATTCTTCTTGCTTCATGCCTTTCTGTGCCAATAATGTGCAAACCGCCCAATTCAATAATTTTTTTCCTTTCCTCTTCATCTGGAGGATTACCGCCAAGAATAATATCTACTCCCCGACCAGCCATATTAGTCGCCACCGTCACTGCTTTTAATTTTCCGGCTTGAGCAATTATTTCTCCTTCTCGTTCATGATTTTTAGCATTTAAAACATTGTGAGGAACATTAGCTTTTTTCAAATACTGAGATAAAATTTCGTTTTTTTCTACCGAGGGAGTTCCCACTAACACTGGTTGTCCTTTTTCATAACGAGTTTTAACTTCTTTCACTACCGCTTTTAATTTACTCTCAGAATTTTTATAAATTCTATCTGGTAAATCTTTTCTAATCATCGGTTTATTGGTCGGAATAACCACTACTTCCAAATTATAAACTTTTTTAAATTCTTCCTGAGAAGTCCACGCGGTTCCAGTCATCCCGCTGATTTTTTCATACATCCGAAAATAATTCTGCAAAGTAATTGTGGCTACTGTTCGGCTTTCTTCTTTAACTGCCACCCTCTCTTTTGCTTCAATGGCCTGATGAAGACCGCCGGAATATCTTCTGTCTGGCAACAATCTACCAGTAAATTCATCAACGATAATCACCCTTCCGTCTTTAACAATATAATCTCTGTCTTTTAAAAATAGATAACGAGCCTTTAAGGCATTCTCTAAATGATGAACATATAAAACTCCTTTTTCATTAAAAATATTGAAACCAAATATTTTTTCTAATTTATTTAATCCTTCTTCAGTTAAAGTAACAGCTTTTTCTTTCTCATCTAAAATAAAATCTTCTCCTTTTTCAAGACGAGAAGCAATTCGGCTAAATTCCTGATAAAGTTTTCCTGCTTCTTCGTCTGGAGAAGAAATAATTAAGGGAGTTCTAGCTTCATCAATCAAAACGCTGTCAACTTCATCAATAATAGCAAAATAATGGCCTCGCTGAACTTTTTCCTCAAGGTCATAAACTAAATTATCTCGCAAATAATCAAAGCCAAATTCTGAGTTAGTACCGTAAAGAATATCAGCCAAATAAGCTTCTTTCCGATTAATTGGTCTTAAAAATTCTTTAACTACTTTAAAACTACCCAATTCATCTCTTTTTTGGTCTAATTGATCTTTTTCCTCTTGTGAAAGTTTATAATTAGGATCATATAAAAAAGCGCCTTCTTGAGTTATGCAGGCAACTGATAAACCTAAATAATTATAAATCTGACCCATCCAAACAGCATCTCTTTTAGCCAAATAGTCATTAACAGTAATAATATGAACACCCTTATTTAATAAAGCGTTTAAAGTTACTGGTAAAGTAGCAGCTAAAGTTTTTCCTTCACCAGTTTTCATTTCTATCACCTTTCCTTCATGAAGAGCTATACCTCCCAAAATCTGCACATCATAATGCCGCTGTTTTAATGTTCTTTTACTTGCTTCTCTGGTTAAAGCAAAAACTTCTTCTAGGATTTTATCTAAATCCTGTTTTTCTTTAACCTTCAATCTCAATTGATTAATTTTTTCTGGAAACTCTTCACTCTTTAAATTTTCTATCTCTTTCTCTAACTGATTAATTCTATCCAAAGTTTTTCTCTTTGAAGAAAGATAACCCTGACTGGGATTTTTTGAAAAATTAAAAAACATATCTTCGCAAAAGATTTTTCTGATTTAATTTATTACTCTTTGGTAAAGAATTTTGTTATTCGTCTTAAACGGGACTCTTTTTTCTTTTTTGATCTAATAATATCTTCTTTTAGTTCTTTTCTAATTTGATTAATTAGACTGAGCATTGTTTCTCCTTGCCGATTAACAATAATATCCTTGCCGGGCAAAATTAGTCGAGCGCGACCATAAAAAATTTTTCCTTTTTCTTGAGAAATATTTTGACCTAAAGTAAGTTCTAAATCAGCCAAGGAATAACCTTGACAATAACGCGACAATGAACCTAATTTCTTTTCAATTAATTGTTTTTCTCTTTCTAAAAGAGTTAAATTATCTAAATTAATTTTAATTTGCATAGTAATTATTTTTACCCTCTAAAAATAGATCTAATATGGACTAGTTATAGATTAGTTTATCCAATTTTTAATAAAAAAGCAATGGCTCTTATTTGAGCCATTGCTTTTTTCAATCAGTTTATCTTTTTCTTCGAGCGGTTTTCTTTGTTGTTTTCTTTGTTGTTTTTTTGGCAACTTTCTTTGTCTTTTTCATGGTTTTTTTAGCCATTGTTGCTATTTTATTTTTATTTATTAAGAAGAAGCAGCCGACCCCCTATTTGGGTCACCCTTTAACGGGTATCTGCTTTTAATTCAAATAATGAATTAATAAAATTATTTATGGGGAACTATTTTTATTTTAACGAAAAAAATTTTTTCTTTTTCAAAATTAATTGCAAATTGACAGATTACTATCATTGCGAGGAGCGAAGCGACGCGGCAATCCCTCACGAAGGGAGATTCATTTTCCAAATCTCAAATCTTTTAAAATCTTTTCATTAATAGTTGATTATTAATCATTTCAAAATTAATTGAAAATTGAAAATTTATTTATATGTATATTTATATTTTACTTCATAAAAAAATATTGTCAATAGTCAAAGACAATAATTTCTTCTTTCAACTGAATGTTAAATTTTTGAGAAACTTTTTCTTTGATTAAAGCAATTAATTTTTTAACATCTTGAGAAGAAGCATTAGAAATATTAACAATAAAATTGGCGTGGAAAGAAGCAATCATTGCTCCGCCAATTTTTTTTCCTTTTAAGCCACATTGTTCAATCAACCAACCAGCAGAAATTTTCCCATTTCTTACTGGAGGATTAAATTTTTTAATTTCTTCAAAATTTTTTAATTCTTCAACAAGAATATTTTTAAAAACACAACCTAATGAAGGATAAAGAAAATTTTTCTTTTCTATTCTTTCTTGAAAATAATTTTTGATTTCTTTCTCAATTTGTTCTTTTTTCCCTTTGATAGTTTTTAATTCAACATTCCACAGGATCTCGTTTTTTGCCTTAAAAATACTTTCCCGATAAGCAAAATGACATTCTCTATTTGAATATTTTTTTACCTTTTTAGTTGAAATATCAATAGTTTCTACTGAAACGACATAATTTCCTATTTCTTGACCATAAGCGCCAGCGTTACCAAAAACTGCTCCGCCAATTGTGCCGGGAATACCGGCTAACCATTCATAACCTCGCCATTGATTTTTCAGACAATAATTTAGAAAATCACTGATTAACATTCCACTCGAGACAACGACTGACTTTGCTTTTTTAATTATTTTTCTATTTTTACTATTTTTAATTCTTATTACTACCCCGGGGAAAAAACCATCAGAAAATAAAATATTGGAAGCATTGCCAATAATTAAAATTGGTAAATTTTTTTGCTTTACCCATTTTAGTATTTCAAATAAATCTTTTTTCGAATTAATTTCAACAAAATACTTTGCCCTTCCTCCTATTTTAATAGAAGAAATATTCTTTAAAAGAAAATTCCTTTGGATTTTTAAAGATGGCATTTTTTGAAAGAAATTTTAAATCTTCAATCTTAATTAACGACATCGCAAGTCGTTACAAAGTAACGACTTGCGCTGTCCAGATATTAATTGAAAATTAATTATCAGCTATTTCTTTGATTGTTTTAATCACTGCATCAGGATTTAAAGAAAGGGCGCTAATTCCTTCTTCGATTAAAAATTTAGCCAATTCTGGATAATCAGAAGGCCCTTGGCCACAAATCCCAACATATTTTTTTCTTTTTCGGCAGGCAGAAATAATTTCTTTCATCATCGTTTTTACTGCCTCATGATTTTCATTACCTATTTGCGCTAACAAACCATTATCCCGATCAATACCTAAAACTAACTGGGCTAAATCATTGGAACCAATGCTCACCCCATCAAAAATATCTAAAAACTTATCTATTAATAAAGCATTCGAAGGAATTTCCGCCATAACATAAATTTTTATCTTCTTAAAATAACGACTAATAATTTTTTTAACCCTTTCTCCCTCTTCTGGAGTCCGGCAAAAAGGTACCATCACTGAAATATTTTTTAAACCAAAAGTTTCAATTGCTCTTTTCACTGCCTGACATTCCATTTCAAAGGCCGGCTCGAAACGAGCATCATAATAGCGAGATGCTCCTCGCCAGCCCAACATTGGATTTTCTTCCTCTGGTTCAAACAACTCTCCCCCAATTAATTGCCGATATTCATTGGTCTTAAAATCAGAAAAACGAACAATTACTTCTTTGGGATAAAAGGCGGCTGCAATTTGAGCAATCCCTTCAGCTAATTCTTTAATAAAATATTCTTTTTTGTCTTTGTGCTCAACGGTTAAATTATCAATTTCCTTAATAATTTCCTTTAATTTTGTCGTTTGAATGGTACTTTTGTTTTTTGTTTTTTGATTTTTTTGTTTTTTGATTTTTTTAAAATGATATAAAGCTAAAGGATGGATTTTAATTTTTTCCGCAATAATAAATTCTTCCCTTGCTAAGCCAACCCCATCATTCGGAATAAAAGAAGAACGAAAAGCAATTTCCGGAGCCCCAATATTTAAAGTAATCTTTGTTTTCAGCTGAGGAATCTTTTTTAATTCATATTTTCGCGATTCAAAAGGAACTCTTCCAAGAAAAATTTTCCCTTCATTTCCTGAAGAACAGTCAACCGTCACTTCCTGACCAGTTTTTAAAACCTTAGTAGCAGTTTCTGTGCCAACAATACAAGGAATTCCTAATTCCCGAGAAATAATTGCCGCATGACATACCCGACCGCCCTTATTAGTAATGATTGCCGAAGCTAAAGGCATCGCCGAAGTCCAATCCGGATCAGTCATTTCTGTTACTAAGACTTCTCCTTTTTGCAAAAGAGATAACTCCTTAATCGAATGGATAACCCTCACTTTGCCATAACCAACTTTATTGCCAATGGCAATACCAGTTAAAACTGGTTTTTTATTTGTCTGAAGAAAATATTCTTCATAAGTTGTTCCGTCAACTAATGAATGCACAGTCTCTGGCCGGGATTGAACAATATAAAGTTTATTATCGCGTCCATCTTTTGCCCATTCAATATCTTGCGGTGTCCATTTTTTATTCTTTTGAGAATAATGATCTTCAATAATTAGAGCCCACTTTGCCAGAGTTAAAATTTCTTTATCGTTTAAACAAAATTTTAATTGATCTTTAGAGCTAACTTTAACACTTTTAATTCCTCCCTTTGAGCTATAAACATATTTTATTGTTTTTTTGCCTAAATCTTTTCTGATTATTGCCGGATAGCCTTGTAAAAGAGTTGGTTTAAAAACCAAAAATTCATCAGGAGTAATCTTCCCTTTCACTATTAATTCTCCTAAGCCATAAATACCGTTAATGGTAATAATATTTCTAAAACCGCTTTCGGTGTCCAAGGTAAACATAACCCCTGAAGAACCTAAATCAGAACGAACCATTTTTTGTACTCCGGTGGAAACTCCTACCTCTAAATGGTTAAATCCCTTTTCTATCCGGTAACTTATTGCCCGATCTAAAAACAAAGAAGCATAACTTTTTTTAACTGCTTTCAACAATTCTTCTGCTCCCCTGACATTTAAATAAGTTTCATGCTGACCAGCAAAACTCGCGCTCGGAAGATCTTCGGCTGTGGCTGAAGAACGAACCGCCACATCAACATTTTTTTCTGCGTACTGAGAAGACAATTCCCAATAAGCTTCAATAATTTCTTTCTCCAGCTTTTTGTCAAAAGGAGTTTTAAGAATTAATTGCCTTATTTTTTTACCGGCAACTTGTAATTCTTTAATATCTTTTAAATTGTAAGCCTTTAAAATTTGCTCTATCTCTTTTTTAATTCCGCTTTTTTCCAAAAACTCAAAATAAGCTTGGGCTGAAATGGCAAAACCATTGGGAATATTAATTCCTTTAGAAGATAAATGAGAATACATCTCGCCAAGAGAAGCATTTTTCCCTCCTACTAAAGGTACGTCTTTTATGGAAATATCTTTAAACCAACGAATAAACATAATTTTAATTTATTAATTATAATTTTAAAAGAGAACAGTTCTTCTTGGTTGCATTCATTAAATTATAACATAAACCTTTTATTTAGTTAACGAGTTCAATAATGTTTGGACATCGCAAGCCAATTAACGACTTGCGATGTCGTTAATTGTTAATTAATTCATCTTTTTCTCAAAAAATGCCAATATTTTTTCTATTTCCCAGCTGTTAATAATATCTTTTTTCTCTGCCCACCCTCTTCTTGCCTGAGCAATTCCAAATTCAATAAATCTTAATTGGTCTTTATGGTGAGAATCGGTATTAATAATCATTTTCACTCCCATTGCTACTGCTTTTCTAATGTTTTTATCATTTAAAT
>JAKJEG010000050.1 GCA_022705545.1 Patescibacteria group bacterium
TTAGAAACTACTGCTTTAGTGCATGGTAAAAAATTAGCTCAACAATCTGAAAAAATTTCGCAGTCTTTGTTTTATGACAATTTGGAAAACCTGTCTTTACTAGATCTGAAAACCCTTTTTCAATCAGTAGAAATAAAAGAAATTCCTAAGAAAGAAGAGATTTTAATCCTTGACTTTTTATTAGTGATTGGTGCTTGTTCTTCAAAAAGTGAGGCCCGACGAGAGTTAGAAAATGGAATTATTAAAGTTAATGGTCAAAAAGTTGATTTGAAAACTAAGGTCAATCAAAAAATGGCTTTATTCGGGCAATATTTTATTGTTCAAAAAGGCAAAAAACAATATTACTTTGGGAAAATAATACCTTAAAGAAATTTTCAATCATTTCAATTAATTGTCAAATAAACAAAATTTAAAACTTTAAAATTATGAAGATAAAAATTTATACCACTCCGGTTTGTCCTTGGTGTCAAATGGCTAAGGATTTTTTTAAAGAGCATCAGTTAGAATTTGAAGAAATAGATGTCAGCCAGAATTTAGAAGCAGCGAGGGAAATGATTCAAAAAAGCGGTCAAACAGGAGTACCAGTAATAGAAATAGGAGATAAAGTTATTTCCGGCTTTAATCGTCCTTTAATTGAAGAGATCTTGGGTTTAGGTAATGAACAAGAAAAACAGCAAAAATAAAAAAATCAAAGCCAAGAGAATATTTAATAATTCCATTGTTGAAATAGTGGTCATTTTGAATAATCTTCGCAGCGTTTACAATGTTGGCTCTTTTTTTCGAACCAGTGATGCTTTGGGGATAGATAAAATTTATTTAGTTGGTTTTACTCCTGATCCAGAGAATAACCCTAAAATGAATAAAGTTTCTTTAGGGGCAGAAAAAACGGTTCAATGGGAGAAAGTTAAAAGAATAGGCGATTTATTAAAAAAATTAAAAAGAGAGAAAAGTTTAATCTTGGCAATTGAGCAAAGTCAAAAAAGTAAAAATATTTTTGATTCTTCCGTAAAAAACGAGATCAAAAATTTTGTTAAAAAAAATAAAATCAAAAAAGTTGCATTAATTTTTGGTCCAGAAGTTAAAGGTTTAGAAAAAAGGGTTTTAGAAAAAGCCGATTTAATTTTAGAGATTCCAATGTTTGGTCAAAAAGAATCATTAAATGTTTCAGTGGCCTTTGGAATTATTGGTTATGAAATTAAATCGATTGTTAATTAAAAAGAAAAAGTGTTATAATTTTTATAATTAATGTTATAATTTATAATTGATCAAGATTTTAAGAATTTTAGAGAGAAAAAATGAAGAAAATTTTAAGTATTGTTGTCATTTTATTGGTTGCTTTTATGGTGATTGCTATGATTTTTCAGACAGCTCCTTTTCTTTTCTTGCCTTTAGAAGAGGAAGATACTCATCAAGAATCTAATCCTTCAACAACTATTATTTCTAGCAGTCAAAACAATAATTTAAAAACCATGGCAGAAAATAATAAAAAAATTTTAATGGTTGTTGCCTTTCGTGATTTTAAAGATGAAGAATATTTTATTCCCAAAGAGATATTAGAAAAAAATGGTTTTCTTGTTGAAACAATTAGCGATCAAAAAGGCGCAGCAGTAAGTGTTGATGGTCAAAAAATAGAAATTCAGAAAACTCCTTATGAAATTAATCCAAAAGATTATGCCGGAGTGATTTTTGTAGGTGGGCCGGGAATGGGCGAAAGGTTAGATAGAGTAGATTTTCAAGATTTAGCCCGGGAGTTTTATGGCCAGGGAAAATTGGTTTCAGCAATTTGTTTAGCACCAGCTCTTTTAGCAAAAGCGGGTATTTTAAACGGGAAAAAAGCGACTGTTTGGTCCTCAGCTAATGATCACACGGCTATTGAAATTTTAACCGAGAATGGCGCTATTTACCAAGAGGCATCCGTAGTAAGAGATGGCAATTTAATAACTGCTGATGGCCCTCAATCTGCTGAGGATTTTGCTCAAACAATAATCGATTATTTATCAAATAATTAAAATGGGAGAGCAAAAAGAAAATACTTTTTATATCAAAGGGGGAAAGATATTAAAAGGAGAAGTTAATTTAGCCGGAGCAAAAAATGTGGCCACCAAAGTCATTATTGCTTCTTTATTAACTGAAGAAAAAACAATTTTGGAAAATATTCCTTTTATTGGTGATGTAGAAATTGTTTTACAGATGCTCAATTCTTTGGGAGTTAAAAGTCAGTGGTTAGATAAAAATATTTTAGAAATTGACCCTTCTGGTTTTAAAGAATGTCGAGTTCCGCTAGAGTATAGCGGTAAAAACCGGGTGCCAATTTTGCTTTTTGGTCCTCTTTTACATAAATTTCAAGAAGCCCAAATTCCAGTTGTTGGCGGTTGTTCAATTGGCGAAAGGCCAGTAGATTTTCATATTAATGGTTTTAAACAATTGGGAGCAGAAATTTATTTTGAAAACAATTGTTATTACGCCAAAGCAAAAGAATTAAAAGGGACAACTGTTGATCTTGATTATCCAAGTATTGGAGCAACAGAAAATCTTTTATTAGGAGCAGTTCTCGCCAAAGGGACAACTGTTATTAAAAATGCTGCTATTGAACCAGAAATTGAAGACTTGGTAACTTTTTTACAATCAATGGGGGCTATTATCTATCAGGATGTTAACCGGACTTGGATTGTTGAAGGAGTTTCAAAATTAAAAGGGACGCAGTTTAAAATAATAAATGATCGAGTAGAAGCAGTATCTTTTGCTTGCCTGTCTTTAGCTAATAAAGGGGATATTTTTATCCGGGGAGCAGAACCAAAAGATTTATCAACTTTTTTGAATTGGGTAAGAAAAATTGGTGGCAATTTTCAAATCTTTAAAGACGGTCTTCGATTTTTTGATAATGCTTCTTTTAAAGGAGTTGCCTTAGAAACCGATGTTCATCCCGGTTTTATGACTGATTGGCAGCCGCCTTTTTCTCTTGTTTTGACCCAAGCTGAAGGAGTTTCAATTATTCATGAGACTGTTTACG
>JAKJEG010000051.1 GCA_022705545.1 Patescibacteria group bacterium
GTCTATTGGCAGGCAGGCATAATTTTGTTTAATTTCAGTTTTTCGGCGCTATCGTCTAGATTGGTTTAGGACGCTTGGTTCTCAGCCAAGTAACCTGGGTTCAAATCCCAGTAGCGCTATTTTTTAAGGAGAGTTTGTTTGTTTTTAGCGGACAAATAAACATTTTTTAGAAGGAAGAAAACAGTTAAGGGGCCAATACCGCCGGGGACAGGTGAAACAAAGGTAGCGATTTTTTGACATTCCGGGTCAACATCTCCTACGGGCTTTCCCTTAACTCGATTATAACCAACATCAATAATGATGTTTTTTTTATTTATCATTTTCGGTTTAATAAAATAAGGTTTTCCTAGAGCAGTAATAATAATATCAAATCGAGAAAAATTTTGTTTTGAAGGATTGATTAAAATTTCAGTTTTTATTTTTTCTTTTTCTAACAATTTTTTAAGCGGTTGGCTGAAAATAAAACTATTAGCCAAGATAACCGCTTTTTTGCCCGCCAGTTTAATTTTATTTTTTTTAAGCAAACATAAAATTGCTTGATGAGTTGGCGAGACAAAAAGAGAATTTTTTCTGAAACCATCAACATCTAATTCAACAGGAATAGTTTCAATTATTTTATTTATATTTAAATGTTTAGGTAAAGGGAGCTGTACAATTATACCATCTGTTTTTTTGATTAAATTTTTAATAAGAGCGATTATATTTTTTTGAGAAGTTGAGGAAGGGAAATCAAATCTTTTTATTTTAATTCCCAAAACCGAGGCTTTTTTTTCTTTGAGTTTAACATAAATTAAAGAGGCGGGATTTTTACCCACTAAAATAATGGCTAAACAAGGAGGACGGTTAAGTTTTTTAATTTGTCTTTTTAAATTTACTTCTAATTTTTTGGTAATATTTTTTCCGTTTAAAATCATAAATAAATTTTAGCAGAGAAAAAAAATAAAGAAAGAAGACAAAAATTAGATAAACTTATCCACAAGTTATCCACATTTCGTCCACAATTAATATTTGACAAATTTCAAAAATTTGCTTAAAATTAAATATTATTTTTTATAAAAACTAAAAAGCTCCCCACTCTCCAAAGTAAGAAGCTTTTTAGTACCACCCAATGGTCAAAGACCATCAGGCCCATTTTTATTATATCACAAGTTTGAAATGTTTATTGTGGATAATTTTGAATTTTTTTATTTTTTATATTTTTTTAATTAAATTTTTATGAAAAAAACAACTAAAAAAGCAATTAAAATTTCCTTAATTGCTTTACTGTCCATAGTAATTTTATTTATTGGCTTTAATCTCCTTCTCCTTTATACGCCGTTTTGGATATTAATGCCCAGAGAAATACAAGAAGAGGCTGTTCAATTTAAGTTGAGCAAAAATTTAAAAGAAAGCTCAACATTAGATAACCCAACGGCCTCTTTATTGTTTTTAAGCAACAAATCCGAGAGAGAGGAGATGATAAATTTGATGTTTGATAAAAATAAGCCGCTTGAAAAAAGATATTTAGCTCTTAAAACTCTTGGCGTTTGGGCAAAATATTCTTCTTTTGAGGAGAGAGAAGAATTAGGGGAATTTTTTGAAGAAATAATTTCTGATTTAGAAAATCCAGAATCTCTCCGTTTGGAAGCTTTGTATAATTTAAAATCGTTAGGCAAGGCGAAAAACACAAATATTTTAAAAGAAACGGCTATGCAAAATAATACTTCTCCAGAGTTGCGTTGGACAGCCATTATTAATTTAGCTGAAAATCAAAATCCCCCTCAAGAATTATTTTTAGAAAGATTGAAAAATGACCCGGATGATACAGTGCGTTTTAAAGCCGCTCAGGCAATTTGGGAAACCGCTTCTTTGGAAATTATCCCTGCTCTTTTAGATATTGCTTCAGATAAAAACAATCGGCCATCAAGCAGGGACTATGCTATTAGTGCCATTCGCAATTTAGCTGTCAAAAGAGATATAAAAAACGAAGAAGAGATAGATGATTTAGTCCCTTTATTAAAAGATGAAGAGTATAGAGTTCGCGTTTCCGCTTCCGAAGCATTATTGGCTTTGACCGGTAAAGATTGGGCTATTGAACCCGGCGATGAAGAATCTCTTTTCCGCGAGTAAGAGGACGAATATTGTTTGCCGAGGAAATAATAATATGAAAAATTTTTAAATTATATGGGAGAAACAAATTTAGAAAAAAATCGTTTGGCATACTTAAAATTTGTTGAGGAGGGATTGAAATTAAAAGAAAAAGAGAATCTCCCCTTCGTCGAAGGGAAGAATATGATTTAATTTTTAATAAATTATTATGTTGGTAAAAAAAGTGTCAAAATTGATTTTTAAGCGATTTCACCCTTTATTGATGCGGGTTTGCGAAGGTCGGAAAAAGGGGACTGTCCCCTTTTTGGTGGTTTTAATTTTTTTATTTTTTACTTTTGAAACAGCCCAAGCTCTCCCGCGAGGCACTATTCTTTATAAAACTTCTTTTGATGGAAAAATGTATGGTTTAAATTATCAAGAAATGCATTTCCCCATTTTTGATGATGAAGGATTCTACCCAGGCGAGATAGGGCTTTATTTGGGGACAAAAAATAACGAGCCGATGGTTTTAGAAATTAGGCAGGGCAGAATAAGAGAAATACCAGCGCAATATTTTATTAATGAAAGAAGGGGGGAACAATTTGTTGGGGCAAAAATACCCCGTGATTTTAAAGCATCTCAAATTAGAAATTTTTTAGAAATCAGTCGGGCGCAATTGGGAGAAAAATATGATTGGAGTTATAAAGAGCAAAAAGGGCCGTCAGATTTTGATTGGACTTCAGTGGGGTTAGCGGAAAAAATTTATGAAAGTTTAAATAATAGCCGTTCTTTAGAATATACTCCAGAAAATTACGCCATTGATATTACTCCCTATGGATTTGATGAGACAAGCACTATTAATGAAATTGGTGATTGTTTTTCTCAAAAAAAAGAATTTTCCAAAATTCATCGGTTAGAAGACGAAGGG
>JAKJEG010000052.1 GCA_022705545.1 Patescibacteria group bacterium
GATCATAACTGCTGTGAACGATGCTATCTGAAAATAAACCTACCAAATGAAGAGCTGACTGATTATTTTTTACAAATTGATAAATATTCAAAAGAGTGGGATTTTGAAAAAAAGTGCCGTTTTGAATACTTTGAGAAATCCTTACTGGATACTGATAATAAATCTGACCCGTTCCTAAAGTTAAATGGCCAACCTCGCTATTACCAGCCTGATTATAAGGCAAACCAACTGCTGTTCCTGACGCTTGAAGACTTAACAAAGGATAATTTTGCTCAATTTCCTTGATAAATTTTAAATCAGCCTGATAAATAGGGTTAGAAAAATTTTTCTGACCAATTCCCCAGCCGTCTAAAATGACTAAGCAAATTTTTTCTGATTTAAACTGAGCCATTAAATTAATATTAATAAAATTTACATTTTAATCTTAAAAAAATTTAAAGCATTATTGAAAGTTTGATATTCAATTTTCTCTAAAGATTGATTTTTTATTTGAGCAATTTTTCTTGCTACTTCTTGAACATAAAAAGGATAATTTTTCTGACCTCGATAAGGTTTAGGAGCCGCGTAAGGACAATCAGTTTCTATTAAAATTTTTTCTAGGGGTGTTTCTTTAATCACCTCTTCCAAATTTTTGGCTCTTTCATTATCGTAGGTAATAATACCGGAAAAGCCTAAATAAAATCCCCTTTTTAAAATCTCTTTTGCTTCTTTGATAGTACCCGAAAAAAAATGAAAAACCCCTGTTCCTTTAAAAGATAATTTTTCTAAAATCAGTAAACACTCTGTGTAAACCTCGCGGCTATGAATAATTAAAGGTAAACCGCTTTCTTGAGACGCTTTAATTTGCTTTTGAAATTCCTCTCTTTGTTTTTCTTGTAATTTTTCTTTCTCTTCATCAGAAAAATTTTTTAAATAACTATAATCCAAACCGGTTTCCCCAATAGCCACTACTTTATCGTTTTTCAATAAACCGATAAACTTATCATCAAAACTTTCTGGTAAAGAAAAATTATCTTGAGAGTCAATTTCTTCTTTATCCACAAGGTTTTTAAAAGTGTGAGCGGGGTGCAAACCAACTGCTGACCAAAAATTTTCCTCTATTTTTGCCAATTCAATGGCTTTCTCAGAAGTTAAATAGCAAGTGCCAGCATTAACTAAATAAATTTTTTCTTCTTTTAATTTACTAACAATCGTTGGCAATTCCTTATCAAAAATGGCTAAATTTAAATGAGCGTGGGAATCAAAATACATATTATTTGCTGCTTTAATTTAAAACTGCTTCTATGACTGATATTTTACCCTCCCGCCAATAAGTAATTTTTACTTTATCGCCTAATTGATATTCGGATAAAACCTTAGAAAGAGTGTTGGGTTTTTTAATTTCTTGATCATTTATTTTAAGGATAATATCGCCTTCTTTTAAGCCAATTTTTTCTGCTAATCCTCCTTTAATAATACCGGATGGTAGATAAGGATTACCATAAACAACAAAAGCGCCGTAATCAAAAGGAAGGTGATGCTCTTTTTTCAACTCTTCATCAATTAAATAGTATTTTACTCCTAAACTTGGCCTAATAATTTTTCCGTATTTTTTAACTTCTTCTAAAATCTTTTTTGCTTGATTGATTGGAATGGCAAAACCAATATTTTCTGCCCCTAAAATCATTGCTGTATTAATTCCGATTACTCGCCCCTTCAAATCAATCAACGGGCCGCCAGAATTTCCAGGGTTAATAGCAGCATCAGTTTGAATTAAGCCAGTAAACTCCATAGGGTCATCTTCTCGATTAGTTCTAATTTTCCGAAAAAGACCAGAAATTACTCCCCGGGAAACAGTATTTTCTAAATCAAATAAAGCATTGCCAATCGCTAAAACTGTTTGACCTAATTCTAATTTTGAAGAATCACCCATTAACAAATAAGGAAAATTCTGCGGATTCTCATTTTGAGAATTTTTTTTCGGCTCTATTTTCAAAACAGCAATATCGGCTACTTTGTCTCTAGCCAAAACCTGCGCTGGATACTCTTCATTTCGCCAGAAAATAAAATATTTTAACTCTTCATCTTCAACATTGTGAAGATTAGTTAAAAGATAACCATCTTGAGAAGTAAAAAAAGCAGTTGAACTGCTAATCGGTGTTTTATCTTCTTTAAAAACCCGAATCATGGCGACTGCTGGTAGAGCTTTCTTAACGGCTCTAATTGTTTGTTGATATTCATTGAAAAAAATCATTTTGGAATATAATTAGAATATAAAAAGTTTAACAGATTTTTCCCTCTGCCGCAAATAATAAAAAATTCAGCCGTAAATTGTTTAACTATGAAATGTGTATCAAATAAATCAAATGCGCTCAGGGTGCCCAGGGTGGGACTCGAACCCACATGCCAAAAAATTGGCCAGGAGCCTCAGTCCTGCGCGTGTACCATTTCGCCACCTGGGCTAACTCTTGGTTAAAATCTAAAAACTATTTTTGCTCAGTAGAACTGACTTCTTGTGTTTCTGTTTTTTCTGCGGTCTGTTCTGATTCTATGATTTCGTTTGTTTCCTTACCTTCTTCTGACTGTTTTTCTTGATTTTTATTCTGGATCTCCTGCCCTGTCTTTTCTAATTGCCTCTTATCTTGTTTAATTCTTGATCTTAATTTTGCTTTTACTTCTCTTTGAGATTTCTCTCTGATATAGTAAAGTTTAGCCCGACGCGCTCGGCCTTCTTTTATTAATTCTATTTTTTCTATTTTTGGGGAAAATAAAGGCAAAATCCATTCAACGCCCACCCCATCAATGGTTCTTCTTAAAGTAATTGTTCCCCCGGGCTCATTCTTGTGTTTTCGACTAAGCACTAATCCCTCTAAGATATGAGTTTTTTCTTTTCCTTCTTCTTTAATTTTTTGATAAAC
>JAKJEG010000053.1 GCA_022705545.1 Patescibacteria group bacterium
AAAAAAAGGCTGATCGGTTGTCTAATTTTATTCTTTCAATAGGATGACCGCAACGATAGCATTTTTTGCCTTCTCTTTGATACACTTTTAGCTTTTCTCCAAAACGTCCCTTTTTCCCGTAAAGAGTTCGATAAGTTTCATCTTCCGCAGAAGTCCCTTCATATTTTAAAGCTTCTTTTAGGACTTTTTTGATTGCTTGATAAGTTCTTTTAATTTCCTCAAAATCTAATTGATTAGCGGGTTTAAAAGGATAAACTTTGGCCTCAAAAAGAATTTCCGAAGCATAAATATTGCCTATTCCCCTGATTAATTTTTGATCCATTAAAACCTTTTTTATTGGTTTTTTCTGCCTTTGTAAAATATCAGTGAAATAATCTAAAGTAAAATCTTTTTCTAGTGGATCAGGGCCTAAATTTTTAATTTCTTTTTCTAACTCTTCGCGGTTTAAAATAAGAACTTTGGCAAATTTTCTTAAATCCGACAAAACTAACCACTGACCATCATCTAATTTTAAACCAAAATGCAAATACTGATTAACCGGTTCTTTTAAATCCTTCGCGAGAGGCAAAAGCTGATTATTCTTTAACTGATAATTACCTAATAATAAATGACCAGTTAATTTTAGATGAATTAAAAGATCATAATTGTTATCGAGAAAAAAAATAATATTTTTTCCTTTTCTTTCAACATTTTGAATCTTAGCGCCAATTACTCTTTTTTTAAAATCATTCAAAGAAACGTTTTTAATGATTTTTGGAACAGCCAAATAGACGTCCTTAATTTTTTTTCCGATAACCTCTTTTTTTAATTGTTGAGTAATAGTTTCAACTTCTGGTAATTCAGGCATTGGATTAATATTAATTAATAGTTAATTCTAGTATTTAGGAATAAGAGAAGGGTCTAAAGGCAAAGTAAAAGTGAAAGTAGAACCCCGATTTAAAACTGATTTAGCCCAAATTTTTCCTCCGTGTTTTTCCACAATATTTTTAGCTAAATAAAGCCCTAAACCTAAACCAGAAGTTTCAACTTTCATTGCAGAAGAAGCTCGGAAAAATTTTTGAAATAATTTTTTTAGATCTTCTTCAGTCATACCAATTCCCGTATCCTCAACGCTAACGCTAACAAAAGGCTGATCTTTCAGAAAATCAATTTTTATTCTTACTTCTCCATTTTGAACATTATATTTAATAGCATTCTCAATTAAAATCTCCAAAACTAATTTAATTCTAAAAGGATCCATAATCAGTTCAATCGGCGCTGGTGGCTGATAAAAAATTAATTTAATATTATTTTGTTTCGTTAATGGCTCCAGCTTAATAAGGGTTTCCTCAATTAGTTTTACCAAATCTGCTTGCTGAAATTGAAAACCTAATTTTCCGCTTTCAACCTGAGCTGCTTCTAATAGCCCCTCAACAGTTGATAAAGCCTCATTTAAAGCGCCTCTGGCATCTTGAATTAATTTTAGCTGATCTTCATTTAAAGGCCCCATTTCTTGGTTGCTTAACATTTCTAAAATCCAATTTAGACCAGCCAAAGGGGTTTTTAACTGGTGAGCAGCAACCGTAATAAAATCAGATTGAGTTTGCCGTAGTTCTTCTTCACTGGTTAAATTATGAATAATTTTTAAAAAGCCATAAACTTGTCCTTTTTCATCAATAACTTTATTAGTCAAAATTTCAAAAATATATTCTTTTGGCTGAGTAAATTTCACTTTAATGGTTTGAGGATAACCCTCTGATGATCTTTCTAAAACTATTGGCGCCAAAGAAGGAAAAACTAATTGGGCTAAAAATCTATAATGAGGATCTTTCACCATTTCCGGAGTAATAATTTTCCCTACTAATTCTTTCTGAGAAAGACCAACTAATTCTTCCATTGCCCGATTAACCAAAATAATTTCAAAATTTGTATCATAAGAAATTACCGGATCACTGATTGAGCGGATGATAGAATTAACTTGAATTTTTTCCAAATCTGTTCGGCTGTTGGTCTCTATCAAATTTAATAAATAATAGGCGTCTAAAAAATAAAAAATGGCCACCAATAAAAATAAAAGCCTTTTGACTGGTAAATTAACAATTAATTCCGGGACAAAAAAGAGTAAAACAAAAAGAAAAATCAAGCTTAGGCCTAAAAAGAGAAAATTAAGAAAATTAGATGAAAGAAAGTGTTTTTTGAGAAGATAAAAAAAATTCATTGGTTTTGATAAAAATTACAATTCTGCCCAATTTTTTCCTATTTTTGCTTCTGTTTTTAGGGGCACTCTTAAAGGATAAACATTCTCGGTAATTTCTTTTAATTTATTCTCTACTTCTTTAAGTATCTCTAATTTTCCTTCAAAAATCAACTCATCATGCACTTGTAAAATTAACTTTACTTTATCTTCTAATTGAAGTTCCTTTAAAAATTTATCAATTTCAATCATTGCTTTTTTTATTAAATCAGCCGCCAGTCCTTGAATAGGCATATTAATTGCCGCTCTTTCTTGCTCTTGAGATTGACGATCGTATCCCCCTAAAAGAGGTAAAAATCTTTTGCGGCCAAAAATTGTTTCTGCATAAGAAAGTTTTTTGGCTTGATCTAAACTATAGTTAAGATAATTTTTTAATCCCGAAAATCGATCAAAATAAACTTCTTTAAATTTTTTTGCTTCTAATGGAGTAATACCGGCCTCTATCGCTAAACTTTTATCTCCAATACCATAAATTATGCCATAATTTAAAGTTTTTGCTAAATTTCTCATTGATTCTGTTACCTCTTTTTTATCAACTTTATAAAGATAAGCAGCCGTACTTTGGTGGATATCTTCACTATTCTGAAAGGCCTCTATTAATATAGGATCAGAAGAAA
>JAKJEG010000054.1 GCA_022705545.1 Patescibacteria group bacterium
ATGCGCGACTTACTATGAGTTTTTCTTTTCTTTGGATTGGCCATATAAATTTTTAATTAACTTATAATTTTAGTATAACGTAAAGACGATAATAGTCAATAAAAAAATTATTTATTTAACTGGTTTCTCGCCTATTTAGTTGGTTTCTCGCCTACAATTTTTTCAAATTCATCTTTTTCAATTGTTTCCTTCTCTAACAAGGTAGCTACAATCTTTTCCAATTCCTCTTTTTTGCTTCTAATAATTTCTGTTGCTTTAGTTATCGCTTGATTAATAAAATTATTTATCTCTTCGTCAATTTTCTCAGCTACTTTTTCGCTATAGTCTCTTTGTTCATGAATTTCTCGACCTAAGAAAATCATTTCTTCTTTTTCACCGTATGTTCTGGGTCCTAATTTTTCACTCATGCCATAATCAGTAATCAGTAATCTCGCTAAAGCAGTCGCTCGTCTTAAATCTGAAGTCGCGCCAGTTGTTACCTCTTGGAAAATTTCTTTTTCTGTTACATGACCGGCTAATAAAACAGCAATTTCAGAAATAAATTCCGCTTTAGTGTGCATGTGTTTATCTTCTTTAGGCGCTTTCAAAGTATAGCCACCGGCTGCGCCCCGAGAAATAATTGATATCTTATGCACTGGATCAGCGAGCGGCAAAAAATGAGCGACCAGCGCGTGTCCGGCTTCGTGATAAGCGGTTATTTTCTTTTCTTTGTCAGTAATTATACGACTTTTTCTTTCTGGACCAATCATCACTTTTTCAATCGCTTCAAATAAATCTTGATTTAAAATTTCCTTGCGATTTTCTCGCGCTGCTAAGATAGCTGCCTCATTTAAAACATTGGCTAAATCAGCTCCGGAAAAACCGGCTGTTCGCTCAGCAATGGTTTTTAAATTAACATCCGCGGCCAAAGGTTTCTTGCGAGCATGTACTTTTAATATATCTTCGCGATCTTTTAAATCAGGTAAATCAATCATGACTCGTCTATCAAAGCGACCGGGACGAAGCAAAGCTGGATCTAAAACATCCGGTCGATTAGTTGCAGCAATCACAATAATATTTTGTGTTGGTTCAAAGCCATCCATCTCAACTAAAATTTGATTCAAAGTTTGTTCTCTTTCGTCATGACTACCGCCCACACCAGCTCCGCGCCGACGACCAACCGCGTCTATTTCATCAATAAAAACAATGCAAGGTGCGTTCTTTTTGGCTTTTTCAAATAAAGAACGAACCCGTGAAGCACCCACACCAACAAACATTTCCACAAATTCCGAACCAGACATGTGAAAAAAAGGAACACCTGCTTCGCCAGCCACAGAACGCGCTAATAATGTTTTTCCTGTACCCGGAGAACCCAACAATAATACACCGCGGGGAATTTTCGCTCCCAAATCATGAAACTTTTTTGGAAAACGCAAAAACTCAACCACCTCAGCTAATTCTTCTTTAGCTTCTTTGGCGCCAGCTACATCTTTAAAAGTAGTTTTATTTTTCGCATCCGGTTTAAAATCTTTAGCCGTTGACTGACCAAAACTCATCGCTTTTGAGTTTGAGCCTTGGATGCCGCGCATCATGAAAATAATAAAACCGGTGATTAACAAAAATGGTAAAAGGAAAGGCAAAATATTAATCAAAAAATAATTCCAACCATCTTCTTCTTTTATTTGGATCTTAACATCAGTGGTTTTGGCAGGATCAACTTGAAAATTACTTAATAAAGTTGTTAGTGATTCACTTGGTTCTTTTCTGGCTATTTCTTCACTACCATCTTTTAAAATAATCATAACCTTATCACCACTTACAATTAACTCGCTTACCTCTTCTTGATTAATTCGATTAACCAATGTTTCAATACCAACCACGCTGGGCTTAACCGCCTGTTCGGCAAAAAAACTAAAAACAACGGTGATTAGCAAAAAAATACCTAACAATAGAAAAAAATTTTTAATTAAGGTCTTCATGTTATTGGATTTTATTTATCATTTTAATTATAAGCGTAAAAACGCCTTTTGGCAATTCTTAAATTAAGCAAAAATACAATTTTCTTTAATAATATTAACTAAATAGTAGCTAATAAAAATTCCCCATAGTTGAGGAATTTTTATATTCATTAGGATTATTATTTTTTTGTCTCAGTCTTTTCTTTCTTAGTGATTTTTTTCTTTTTTTCCTCTTTTTTCTCTTCTTTTTTTTCAGCTTTCACAACTTTTCCCTTTTTTTCACTATCAACTTTTTCAGTTTTAGTTTTAGCTTTCTTTACCTCGTCTGCTTCTTTTTTATCAGTTTCTTTTTTATCATCATCTTTAGTGCTCTTTTTGTCATCCTCCTTGGTTTTCTTTTTACCATCAGCTAATTTCAAACCTAAACGATGCTCGGCCGGAGAAATACTAACAATCTCAAAATTCTTTACTTCATCGGCCTTAAATAAATCAGCAATTTTTTCTTTTGGTCCTAAATTTAACTGACTGATATGAGCTAAGCCGTGAATTTCTTCATCAAGTTTTACAAATAAACCAAAGGGGTTAACTTTCAAAATTGTTCCCGGAACAATTTGACCGGTTTTATATTTAGCGCTTGCTTCTAACCAAGGATCTTTTAATAATTTCTTCGCACTTAAAAATACTTTTGCGCCGTCAATAGAAATAATTTCCGCTTTTATACTGTCTCCAACTTTATACATTTCGCTTGGCGAATCAATTCTTTGCCAAGCTAATTCAGAAATATGAATCAAACCTTCAATTCCCTCGCCAAAAGAAATGAAAACAC
>JAKJEG010000055.1 GCA_022705545.1 Patescibacteria group bacterium
CAAATTTCTACCTCTAATTTTTCTTTAGTTGAGCTAACATAAAATTTAGCCCCGCAGACACAGGTTACTTCGGTTTGTTCAAAATATTGAGGATTAAAATCTTTTTTGGTATCTTTCTTGGTATCTTTTTTTGTCTCTTTTTTAACAGTTTTTTCCATAGATTTTATAAAACATTTCTACTATATCAGAAAGACCAGAAAAAATCAATTTTTTAAAATATGGTAAAATACAGGAGGAAAATTTCAATATTTGGACATCGCAAGTCGTTAAAAATTAACGACTTGCGATGTCGTTAATTAAGTCTTGGAAAAGCAATCTTATAAAAACTTGTCATCCTTCGCTTCGCTCAGGATGACAGCGGGCTGTCAATTTTCAATCAATTTTAAAACAATAAATATTAAAATGTCATTAAATTCATTATGAGACTTCATCGATTTTTTCTCCCGTTTTCTGCGACTGATAACTCTTTAATAATTGCTGATGAAAAAATAGTCAATCAAATAAAAAACGTTCTCCGGTTAAAAGCTGGAGACGAAATTTTAATTTTTAATGGCGAGAAGGAAAGAAAAGGAAAAATAGAAGAAATCGCCAAAAACGCAATAAGAATTATTTTAAAAGAAGAAGTTATTAACCTAAGAGAGTCCAAAATTAAGGTTAAGTTATTTTGTTCTCTTTTGAAAAAAGATAATTTTGAGATAGTGGTTCAAAAGGCAACAGAAGTTGGGGTAAAAGAAATTTATCCGATAATTTCAAAAAGAACTGTGAAATTTGATTTTAAAAAAGAAAGGATGGATAAAATTATTAAAGAAGCCAGCGAACAATCAATGAGAATTTCTTTACCAATTCTTCATCAAACAATCTCTTTTCAGGAAGCGCTGAAAGAATCTTCTCAGAATCAGTTAAATGTTTTTTGCGATTTATCTTCACCTTTATTTTCGGAGATCTTGAAAGAAAAATTAATTTCTAAAAAGATTGATTCCCTTGGTGTTTTTATTGGCCCAGAAGGCGGCTGGTCAGAAGAAGAAATCCATCTAGCTAAAGACAATAATTTTTTAATGGTGAAACTTTCAGATTTAGTTTTTCGTTCAGAAACCGCTGCCATTATTGCTGTTTATTTATTTTCCCATTTATTGGTTAATAATGATTAACTAAGAGAAGGGTAAAAAGTGTGTGCCCATTACCTTTTTAACTTGACAAAAAATAATAAAAGTGTCAAGATGAATTAACTTTGTTCTTTGAAATTTTTTAAAAAGCGATTGGAGGTGAGTTTTTTTGAAAAATCTACGAAAGTTCGTTAGTTTGATTTTAGTGGTTATTGTTGTTACATATCTATCAGGATGCGAAATAATCACTCCGTTAACTCCACCCCCTCAGCTAACCCAAGAAGAAGTTATTTTATTAACCAGTCACTCTTGGGGGGGCAATTGTGTTGCTCGGTGGAGGGACGGAGCAGTGATCGAGGTTTACGATGAAACAAATTTTCCTTTGTTAGAGGAAGTTTTAAATGATTGGAATGAAGCGCTGTCAGGAAGCATTTTTTTAACGACCACTGATGACCCTAATGAAGCTGAAGTAACAATTGTCTTTGGATCGCTTTCTTCTGATGGCCAAGCCGAAATAAAGTGGCATAATGATTTATCATTTTACGAAGGTCGTGTTATAATAGATCCAATAGGTGGTAGAAATAATTTAGCCATCTATAAACACGAATTTGGCCACATCGTGGGAGTTTATAATCATTTTGCCGCCGGATTAATGGCAGCAGTAGTAACATCAGAGGAAATCGATCAGGAGGTAAAAAATTATCTAAAATTGTTATATTCGGTACCAATAGGTTATTGTTTTTAAATTTTTTATAATGGGGGTACGTCAAAAACAAAGACAAAAACCCAAAAGCCGGCTTGATGCCGGCTTTTAACTTTTAATTCATTAAAAATAATCTCATTTAGACAATTCATAATTAACAATTCATTCTTCATTAACGACATCGCAAGTCGTTAGAAATTAACGACATCGCAAGTCGTTAGAAATTAACGACATCGCAAGTCGTTAATGAACTGGTTAGGGTAAAGAGTTTAAGGGTTAAGAAGCCAGTATGGTGAAAAGGTAAGGTCTAAGGTAAAAAATCCTTTTAACCTTTGACTCTAAACGATACAGGCTTCATTACCTTTTAACTCTAAACCATACCCATTTTATTTTGATTGTTAGTTATTTCAATTCGTTAACTCGTTAATTCGTTAACTCGTTAACTTAACTTGCGCTGTCCAAACATTGATTAAAAATTTACCAGAAAAAAGGGCAAAAAGTGTGTGCACATTACCAAGTTTTCTTGACAAATTAGAAATTAAGTGATATATTAAAATTAGTAAATTGAAAAACAAAAAAAACAACAATAGGAAGGAAGGTGATTTAAATGAGAAAGAAACAGCTTTTTAGTTTCCTATTAATTTTGGTGGTAGGAGTAATGGTATCGTGTATATCGTGTACTAAAGTTGACATTGATTCCGTAGATACAACAGATGATATAACAGATTATCAAAAAGGGCTTATCCAGTCTTTTGGATATTCTACGCTTGGGGATATAATGGCAGTTTATGTAATTAGATGGCCGGATGGAGTTATTGAAGTTTATGATGAAACTAATTATTCAGA
>JAKJEG010000003.1 GCA_022705545.1 Patescibacteria group bacterium
TAAAGCAATCTATTATTGAAAAATATAAAGATCAAATTCCGACTCAATGGGGAGAAAATCTTTCTGGAGTAAAAACTAAAGTGAAAGCTGATAAACCAGTTTTGGCTTTGACTTTTGATGCTACTGGGATTGAAGCAGGAAGGGGTTATGATGAAGAATTAATAAATTATTTAATAGAAAATCAAATTCCAGCAACTTTATTTTTAAGCGGTTTATGGATAGATAAAAATCCAGAAATCACTGAGCAATTAGCTAAAAATCCTTTATTCGAAATAGCCAATTTAGGCACCAATCATCTGCCTTGTTCAGTTAATGGTAAAAGCGTTTATGGTATTTTGGGCACTAAAAATATTGAAGAGGTGATTGAAGAAATTGAAAATAATGCTTTGAAAATAGCTAATTATACTGGCCAAAAACCTAAATTTTATCGGGCAGGAACTGCTTATAGTGACGAGATCTGCATTAAAATTGCTCATGATTTAGGTTACGAAATGGTTGGTTTTAATGTTTTGGGAGACGCTGGAGCCACTTATTCTAAAGATAAAGTTAAACAGGCTCTACTCACGGCGCCAGCTGGTTCAATTGTGATTTTTCATATGAACATTCCTGAAAGCGAAACTTTTGAAGGGATAAAAGAAGTAATTCCTGTCTTAAAAGAAAAAGGAATCGAATTTGTCAAGTTAAGTGATTATCCCTTGGAATAAAAAGGAATTAAACAAAAAACCCGCTTTGAAAGCGGGTTTTTTGTTAGTCAACTATTTCAATAAAAGTCTTTTTCACTCCAAACGAAATTGCTTGAGATTTTTCAGGAAACCAGATATCAACTCTTCCTAAAGAAAATCTTTCGTGCATTCGGTCCTCTACGACAAAAATTTTATTTGGATAGAGGTAAGGAAACCGAATTTTTGTGCCAAAGGGCAAAAAATTAACAGCTACAATTCCATCTCTAACTTGAGAACCAGAAGCAGTAAGATAGGGAGTGTCATCTGTTTCCTCAATACTTGAAGAATAGCCAGTAACTACGACCGGAATATAATTATTGTCTTCCTTCTCTTGAGGTTGAGAAGGCGCAAAAAGAAAGTTTTTATCGACAACATTAATTTTTTCCGGTTCGTTAAGATCCTTTGAAGATATTTGACTATTGAAATTCTCCGTATTTTGAATAATTTCTGCTAAAGAACCTTCGACTACTGGGCTTTTTAAGGGCAAACTGAAAATATTCAAGAAGAAAAGTCCAGAAATGATTGCTCCCAGGGGTTTCCAAATTCTTTTGCTTCGTAAAAGCGGATCCTCACCCAGAGAGCTAGAATTAGTGTTATTACTCATGGTTTTATTAAGTTAAACTTAATATCCTTTGGGTTTTGCTTGTTTTCTCCAAAATTAAAACTCCCTTATTGGGGAGTTGTCTCTATATTAGCATAAAGGGTTGATGATTGTCAAGAGGAAAAGTAAATTTGGTGCCCGGGGAGAGACTCGAACTCTCACACCCGAAGGTACTTGATCTTAAGTCAAGCGCGTCTGCCGATTCCGCCACCCGGGCTTCATTTGTTGCTATTGTTTTGGAAATATTACCACAGGGAAAAAATAAATGTCAATAACAACAGTATAAATTTTCAATTTTCAATTGAAACCCCCATTCGGGGGAGATCGCCACGGTTGCCCTTTGGACAACCTCGCGATGACAGAAATCTGTCAATCAATGTTTGGACAGCGCTAATTGAGTTAACGGGTTAACGAATTAACGAATTGAAATAATTTAACAACCAATAACTAACAACCAAAATAAAATGGGTGGGGTTTAGGGTTAAAAGGTAATGAAGCCCGTATTGTTTAGAGTTAAGAGTTAAAAGGATTTTTTACCCTAAACCTTACCTTTTCACCAGACTGGCTTCTTAACCCTTAAACTCTTTACCCTAACCAGTTCATTAACGATTAGTTGACAAATGAATGTCGTCCATCTTAATTGAATTTTGTTAATAATTATTGTCAATAGTTAATAGTTATTCTTTGGCGCTTAAAATTTTTAGTTTGAGGCCATGGTGGGAATTGCACCCACGAATAGCGGTTTTGCAGACCGCCGTGTTTGCTGCTTCACCACATGGCCTTTAAAACATTTATTTATTTTAAGAAATTTTTTGGAAAAACTCAAGTTTATCACCAACTTTAATTTCTTTTGAGCACTCAACCATTAAACCGCATTCTTGATTAACTTTAACTGTTCTAGCATCCATTTTGTTTTGCTGCAAGTTAACTACTTTGCCTTCCCCGATGATTTCTTCGTTTCTTATTAAATGAAAACGCGATTTTAACAAAATTTCTCCTTCTAAAACCTTTCCCCCAATTATTTGGTACCCTTTTGAAGGGTTAAAAACTGATAAAACCTCTAGTTGGCCAATAATTTGCTCTTTTGGTTTTTCAATAAATTTTTTTTCTGCTATTTCTTTAATTTTTTGTTCAATGTTATAAACAATATCCTCTTCGATTATTACTAACGAAGGATTATTTTTAATCAAAGTAATCGTTTCTGGTCTTTTTTTAACTCTAAAACCAATAACTAAAGTACCCAAAGGATTGGCTATTTTTAAGTCGCCTTCAGTAATATCGCCAATTCCCGAATAGATTAAATTAAAACACCATTGCTGATTTTTGCCTAGTTTATCAATTAAAAACTCTAAAGCTTCGTAGCTTCCCTGAGAGTCAGCTTTAATGATTAAAGGGATTTGAATTTGGCTATTTGGATCGCCAATGATTTTTAAGGTTGAAATATTCTTCCCTTTTTCGGTTTTAACCAACATTTTAATTTGTTCTAATTCCTCTTGATTTTTAGCCGCAAAAAATTCACTGCCAACTTCTGGAATGTCTTCAAAACCAATAATTCTCACTGGCGAAGAAAAAGTTGCTTCTTTTAAAGATTGACCAAGAAAATTTTCTAAAATTTTTACTTTACCATAAACATTGCCTGCCATAATTAAATCTTTTTGCCTTAAAGTCCCATTAGTGATAATTAAAACCGCTGTTGGCCCTCTTTTAGAATCTAAATAGGACTCTAAAACAAAACCTGATGCTGGTAAGTTTTTATCACCTTTTAAGCCGATCATTTCTCCCATTAAAATTATCATCTCCAGCAATTCATCAATTCCTTGGCCAGTTTTAGAAGAAACTTCTACCCAAGGAATATCCCCGCCCCATTTTTCCAAATAAATTCCTTTTGCCACTAATTCTCTTTTGACTTTTTCTGGATTAGCTTCTGGTTTATCAATTTTAGTTAAGGCAACAATATAGGGAACTTGCGCTTCAGAAATGATTTGAAGTGATTCAAGGGTTTGAGGCTTGATACCTTCATCAGCCGCCACTACTAAAATCGCTAAATCAGCGGTTTTTGCTCCTCTTGATCTCAGGCTAGTAAAAGCTTCATGGCCCGGCGTATCAATAAAAGTAATTTTTTTATTATTAACCTCAGCTTCATAAGCGCCGATTGATTGAGTAATTCCTCCGGATTCTTTTTCGGCTATTTTTGTTTTTCGAATATAATCTAATAAAGTAGTTTTACCATGATCAACATGGCCTAAAACAACAACGATTGGCGGCCGAGGAAGAAAATTGTTTTTTTTCTTTTCACTCATAAAATTTTAAAAATTAAATATGCTTAATAACTGCAAGAAGATTAAAATGGAGAAGCGGAAGGGGTGGGACTCGAACCCACAAGGGCGGTAAAGCCCGCCGGTTTTCAAGACCGGTTCCTTGCCATTCGGAGCACCCTTCCTTATCTTGTTGCGAAAAAAGTATTTTTATTTTATAATATTTAAGAAAATAAGGCAAATTGCTCTCGTGGCTCAATTGGATAGAGCGTGTGGCTTCGGACCACAAGGTTGGGGGTTCGAGTCCCTCCGAGAGCGCTCAAAGATTGCATTAACTATATCTTTGATTTATTTTGATTTTAAGTTATATATTTTAAAATCCTCCCATAACTTAATTGGCAAAGTAGCTGGCTCTTAACCAGTTAATCCAGGTTCGAGTCCTGGTGGGAGGACAATTAACCTTTTTGTCTTTATCCTATTAATTTATCTTAATGAAATTTAATATTCCTGTAGAAGTTTTAACTATTATTCAACAGCTTCAAAAAAACAATTTTGAGGCTTATTTAGTTGGTGGTTGCGTTCGAGATCTATTATTAAAAAAAGAGCCAAAGGATTGGGATATTGCAACTCAAGCCAAGCCAGAAGAAATCCAGAGAATATTTCCTGAGAGTATTTACGAAAATGCATTTGGCACTGTTGGAATAAAAACTTCTTCTGAACAAGAAAATTTAAAAATAATTGAAACGACTACTTTTCGCAAAGAAGGAAAATATACGGATAAAAGGCATCCGGATTATGTGGTTTTTGCTGAAACCATTGAAGAAGATCTTTCCCGCCGAGATTTTACGATTAACGCTCTGGCTTTAAAAATTGATTTTCAGGAAAATTTAAAAAATCGCTTTCAGATTATTGATCCTTTTAATGGACAAAAAGATCTTCGAGACAAAATTATTCGAACCGTTGGTAATCCTGAAGAAAGATTTCAAGAAGACGCTTTAAGGTTAATGAGGGCAATTCGGCTGGCTGTTGAATTAAATTTCAAAATAGAAGAAAAAACATTTTCTGCAATTCAGAAAATGGCTTCGTTATTGCAACAGATTGCTCCAGAAAGGATAAGAGATGAATTTGTAAAAATTATTCTTACTCCCTTAGCTGCTGAAGGGATTCTTCTTTTACACGAAGCTAATCTCTTAAAACAATTTTTACCAGAATTAGAAGAAGGAGTAGGAGTTGGTCAGAATAAACATCATGTTTATTCTGTTTTTGAACACTTATGGCGATCATTAGATTACGCCGCCAGAAATAATTACAGTTTAGAAGTTCGTCTTGCTGCTCTTTTTCATGATTTAGGAAAACCTCGGACAAAAGAAGGAGAAGGGCCAAATTCAACTTTTTATAATCACGAAATGGAAAGTACAAAAATGGTCTATAATCTAATGACAAGATTAAGATTTGATAAAAAAACAATAAAAAAAGTTATCAAGTTGGTTCGTTATCATGGGTTTGTTTATGATCCGGAGATAACGACCGATTCTTCTATCAGAAGATTAATTTTAAAGGTTGGCAAAGAAAATATTTTTGAATTAGCTAAATTAAGAGAAGCCGATAGAATTGGCTCCGGCTGCCCAAAAGCCAAACCATTTCGTTTAAGACATTTTCTTTTCCGGGTGGAAAAAATTTTAAAAGAAATGGCTGGTGAACAGCCATCGTTAAAAATGTTGAAAATCAATGGCAATGAAATAATGAAAATAACTAATTTGCAACCAGGTCCGAAAGTTGGCGCTATTTTGAATATTTTATTGGAAGAAATATTAGATGACCCTTTAAAAAACGAGAAAAAATATTTAGAAAAAAGAGCCAAAGAACTTAGTCAACTATCTGATAAAGAATTAGAAGAAAAACAGAAGATGGCCAAAGAGACATACCTCGATCTTTTAAAAGAGGAAGAAGAGCAATTAAAAAAGAAACATCAAGTTGTTTAAAAAACGGGAAGTCGTATAATGGCAGTACTCACCCTTCGGGAGGGTGAAGCCCGGGTTCGATTCCCGGCTTCCCGACTAATTAGAATCTAGTCTTCTTTTTGCATAAACTATGGTGAGGTTTTTGAGTATTGTAGAAGATAACTAATCTAGGAGTTAATAATTAAGTTTAAATATCTTTTACAGATTGTCATAAAGACAAATTTTGACAAATAGATTAAAATATGTTTTAATTGAAAAAGCAATTTAAAATCTTTAAGGAGGTTAGTTAGAATGAATGATAAAATAAATGAAATTAGTGTTCAAGAATTAGCTCAGAGATTAAAAGAGGAGGGCCTAGAATGCGGAATTGAACTTAAAGAAAAAAGTTTGATAATAAGATCTAAAGAAAATTGTTTTCAGCTGACAATCGAGGGCGAAGAAATTTTGATTAAAAACCTCCAGTCTTCTACGATTTTAGAGGCAATTGAATTAGCTCAAAATCTTAAGGAAATTACCAGAAAATTTCTTAGCGCTAATAAAATAACCATCGAAATTTTTTAATGCTCAAGGGCCGAAAGGCCCTTTTTGTTTATTGATTTATTCTTTTGATTCTCTAATAATCTGAAATTTGGTAAAATTAACAAGACACTATTAATGATAAATTAAACGATCAATTAGAATGTTTCAATTCATTTTAACTCTTTTAATAATCATTATCTTTTGTTATTTAATTCTGAAAATTTTTCTTGATATTTTTTTAGAAAAAACTCCTTTTATTCCAACTAAAACAGAAACTATTTCTAAATTGTTAGAAACTTTAGAAATTCAAGATAATGATGTTGTTTATGATTTGGGCTCTGGTGATGGAAGATTTTTATTTCAGGCCTACCAGAAAAACCCTCATGCTTCTTATATTGGTATTGAGAAAAAACTAATTCCTTTTTTTCTTGCAAGATTAAAAATTATTTTGGAAAAAAATAAAGATAAAAATATTGACCAAAAAATTCAATTTTATAGAAAAGATCTTTTATCTATTAATCTTTCTTCGGCTTCTATTATTTATTGCTATTTAAGCCCTTTTTTACTCCAAAAATTAGAAAATAAATTCTTAAAAGAATTAAAAACTGGCACTAAAATTATTTCCTGTGATTTTCCTCTTAAGATAAAACCGCCCTTAACAATTATAAAATTAGATTCAAAATCTTCTTTAAGTCGAACAGTTTTTATCTATCAAATTTAAATACTTTTAAAAATTTAAAAAATTTAGTAGAATAATAATAAATTAACTATTTGATTTTTTCCGGGACGTGGTGTAGCGGCAACATGCATGCTTTGGGAGCATGAGATCACCGGTTCAAATCCGGTCGTCCCGACTTTCAATGACTCATCAACAACTACTAATTACTAATTAAAAATAACACTTTGTTTCTTTACATAAACTGGGCTCGTAGTTTAAATGGCAAAATACTACATTCGCATTGTAGAGATATGGGTTCGATTCCCATCGAGTCCACTTTTAAAGAATAAAGGGCGTTTTTCAACGCCCTTTATTCTTTTTAATTAAAATTAATTAGCAGCCACAACCGCAATGACCCTGACAATTGGCACAATGACAGCCGCTATTTGAATTATTTTTTGAGCGGTATTCATCGCATTCGCTTTGGCAATCAGGGCAGAAAGCAATCATTTTCCAGCAATCACCGTAGATTTTATCTTTCCACTCTTTTTTCTCGCCTTGGGCTTCGAATATTTTTTGGCACTTTTGACAAAAATATTTTTCCATAAATTTTTTCTTTTTTTGTTTTCAACACAGACATTTTAAGAATACTCTTTTTGAAAATTTTTTACAAGATTGACTAAAAAAGCCTGAATTGATATGATAAATTAAATTTATTTTAGTTAATTAGCTAGTATGGAAAAAAGACGACTTTTCTTTTCTTTTTGTTTACTATCTTGTGTTTTTGCCTTAAGTTTTATTCTTTTTCCTGCCACTAAAGCAACGGCGATAGAAGACAAAGTGGTGATTTATTTTTTTTGGGGAGAAGGTTGCCCTCATTGTGCTCAAGCTAAGCCGTTTTTGGAAAAATTACAACAAGAATATCCTCTCGAGGTCAAATCCTTTGAAATTTATTCTAATAAAGAAAATCAACAGCTGTTTCAAAAAATAGCTCAAGCTTATGGCACTTCTCCTTTAGGGGTACCGATGTTTTTTATTGACGATCAATATATTGTTGGTTTTGATAATGAATCAAATATTGGCCAGCAAATCGAAGGTTTAGTTCAAAATTGTCTTGAAATTAAATGTCCTTCGCCCGAAGAAGTTTTATCTAAAGCAGCAACACCTTCTTCAACAACAACTTCAACTGCTAAAAGCAATTTATCTCAATCTATTTGCATTCATTATTTTGTTAATGATAACTGTCAACAATGTGAAAATTTAAAAGATTTTTTGGCATCAACCGCTAAAAAATATCAAATTGATTTTCAAGTTTATAATGTTTCTGAAAACCAAGACTATCAAGAATTATATCAACAACTTCAAGAATTTTATGGTCTTTCTTCTGGAGGTTTTCCAATTGTTTTTTTAGGTGATACTTATTTAATTGGCGATGAATCCATTAGAAATAATATTGATAAAGTAATTAGTCGTTGTCAAAAAGAAGGTTGTCCCTGTCCGGTTGATATCTTTGAGCAAACTTTAAAACAAATTCCTCAAACATCTACTTTTAATCCGGAAAAAAAAGACAATATTAAAATTTCTCTTTTGAATAAAGAGATCATTATTTCTTCTCAATCTTCTTTACTGTTATTAGGCATAATTTTGGGTTTAATTGACGGTATTAATCCCTGTATGCTCTCTGTTCTTTTATTTTTATTAAGTTATCTTTTAGCCATTGGTTCAAAAAAGCACGCGGTGAAAGTTGGGTTAGTTTTTGCTCTGGGTGCTTTTATTACTTACCTTTTATTTATGGTTGGGATACTAAATCTAATCAATCTCATTGGTTTTATTCAAAAAATTAAAATAATTGTAGCAATAATTTCTTTGGTGGTTGGTTTAATTATGCTCAAAGATTTCTTTTTTTACGGAAAAGGGTTATCACTGGAAATTCCCAAAAGCGTTAAGCCGACTCTTGAAAAGTTAGTTAAAAGAGGAACTTTGCCTTCCGCCCTTATTTTGGCTTTCCTTTCTTCCTTAGTTGAATTGCCTTGCACGGCTGGTATTCCGTTGGTTTATATTACTTTATTAGCCCAACAAAATGTTTCCTCTCTCCCTTATTTAATTCTTTATAATGCTTTCTTTATTGTTCCCTTATTAGTTATTGTTTTGATTACTGCTTTTGCTTGGGCAAAAATAGAAAAGATTGAAAGTTGGCGATTAAATGCCAGAAGATATATGAGATTAGTTGCTGGTTTAATTTTAATTTTTTTGGCCGTGGCTTTATTTAAAGGGTGGATGTGATAAAATAATTTAATTTGTTATGGGAATTTTTGATAAAATTTTAGGAGGAAATACTCTTTACTATCCGGGGTGTCTAACGAAATTTGTAGCCAAGGATTTAAAAGAAAATTATGAAAAAATTTTAAGGTCATTGGGGATTGACTTTATTGAATTATCTGAAATTGAAGTTTGTTGCGGCTCACCGGTTTTAAAGGCTGGCTATGCTGATGATTTTAAAAATTTAGCCGAAAAAAATTTAAAAATTTTTAAAGAACATTCGGTGAAAAAAATTATTACTAATTGCCCGGCTTGTTTTTTAGTTTTTAAAAAAACTTATCAGGAATTTTTAAAAGAGAAATGGGATATTCAAGTTGAGCATATCAGCCAGACAATTCACTCAGAAATAAAAAACCAAAAACCAAAAATAATAATTCAAAATCACGAAATTAAAAAAATCACTTATCATGACCCTTGCCATCTAGGAAGACAAATGGGGGTTTATGAAGAACCAAGAGAAGTTATTCAATCACTTGGTTATGAAATCGTAGAAATGGAATTAAATCGGCTTGATTCTTTTTGCTGTGGCGCTGGCGGAGGAATTCAAACCAATGAACCAAAATTGGCTGATAAAATTGCCAAAGATAGAATTTCTCAAGCTAAAAAAACAGAAACGAAAATGTTAATAACCACCTGCCCTTTATGTTATCTTCATTTACAGAAAAATGCTCAAGATGAATTATTGGTTCAGGAATTGAGTCAACTTTTTAAAAACAATGATTAACGAAAGACAATTTCTTGATAATCAAACCAAAACTGCTCTTTGGCAGATAGTTTTAGATTATCGTCAAAAAAGGGAGAAATCTCTTTTAAAAAACGACTTAGAAAGAGAGAGGTTTCGAGAAGAACTATTCCAAATTAAAGAATCAAGTCTTAGCCAAATTAATCAATTATCAGAAAAGGCGATTCACAACCTGCAATCTAACGGAATTACTGTTTTCAAATCTAAGGATGACGAAGAAGCAAGGCAGATAATTGAAAAAATCTTAAAAGACAAAAAGAAAATTATTAAAGCCAAAACTAATGCTTATTTAGAAATTGAAAATCAAGATTTTTTGAAAGACAAAGAAATTATAGAAACTGACTTAGGGGATTTTTTGGTTCAGCTTCTTGAAGAAAAAGAAATTCATCCAGTTCTGCCAGCGCTTCATTTAACTCCAGAAAAGATATCTCAAAAGATTAAAGAAAAATTTAACATTGATCTCAAATCTCAACCAGAAAAAATTGCTGCTTTCGCGAGGAATTATTTAAGAAAGAAAATTTTAACTGCTGAAGCTGGAATTTCTGGAGCCAATGCTATTACTAGTGACGGGAAAATCTTAATTTTAGAAAATGAAGGAAATATTTCTTTGGTTTCTCGCTGGCCAGAAACTCATATTATTGTTGCCGGCTTTGAAAAGATAGTGCCTCATTTAGAAGAGGCCTTAAAAGTTATTCAGGCTTCAGCAATTTGGGGGACGGGCCAAGATTTTCCGGTTTATGTTTCAATTATTTCCGGCCCTTCAAAAACGTCTGACATTCAAAACCAAACTATTATCGGCGCTCAAGGAGCAAAAGAGGTTTTTTTGGTTTTAATTGATAATGGTCGCTCTCGGTTAATTGAGGAAGGATTTGCCGAATTGTTATTTTGCATCAATTGTGGCGCTTGTCTTGATTTTTGTCCGGTTTATCATCAAATTGGTTCTAACTATGGCGATAAATACCTTGGTTCAAAAGGAGTGATTTTTTCAGCTTTTGCTCAAGATTTTAGGCAAGCAGTTGAAGCCAATTGTTTTGCTTGCACTTTATGCTCCAGTTGCTATGAAAATTGCCCAATGAAAATTAATTTACCAGAATTAATGAAAAAGCTTCGGTCTTATTTAACAAAAGAAAATTTGCAGACAGAAGAAAATCAAAAAATGATTGAAAAAATTAGACAATTTGGCAATCCTTTTGGTAAAATAGAAGAAGGGCAAACCCCTAAAGAATTATATTGTTGTTAAAGTAATAATCAATAATCACAAAACTATGTTTAATTTATCTAACAAAGTAGCCATTGTTACTGGAGCGCGGCAGGGTATGGGCAAGGCTCATGCCTTTACTCTGGCTGAAGCTGGCGCTAAAGTAGTTATTAGCGACCTTTCTTTAGCTGATTGTCAAAAAGTAGCTGAAGAAATTGAAAAAAAATATTCAGTGAAGACCTTAGCCATAAAATGCGATGTTAGCCAAAAAGAAGAAGTAGAAAATTTAGTAAAAGAGACAATTAATCAATTTAAAAAAATTGATATTTTAGTCAATAATGCCGGAATTTGTCAAAATAAACCATTTTTAGAATTAACCGAAGAAGATTGGGAAAAAACAATTAATATTAATTTAAAGGGAGAGTTTTTAATGGCTCAAGAAGTGGCAAAGGAAATGATTAAACAAAAATCTGGATCAATTATTAATATTGCCTCTATTGCGATGGGTCAAGAAGGAATTGGTTTTTTGAATTTAGTTCATTATTGCGCTTCAAAAGGAGGGGTTGTTGGAATGACTGAAGCAATGGCTTTAGAATTAGCGCCTTATAATATTCGGGTCAATGCTGTCGCTCCCGGAATAATTGAAACTCCAATGATTAATTTCTTAAAAACTGACTCGCAATCTTTAGAAAATTCTTTAGACAGAATTCCTCTTCGTCGTTTAGGTAAACCAGAAGAGGTTTCTAATTTAGTTTTATTTTTGGCTTCTGATGAATCATCTTATATTACTGGTTCAACTCTTGTGATTGATGGCGGCTATTTAGCAGGTTAATCTAAAGAAAACAAATCGCTTAAATTGTCAAGAGTATTCCTCTTGACAATTTTTATTTTTTATTATATATTAAAATTAGTTCTTAAACAATTTTTAAGCAAAAGATAAGGAGGTAATTTTAATGACTAATTTCATTAAAAGAGTTGTGATTTTTTTGTGCGTCCTTTACGCTATTGGGAGAATGTACTTTTTCATTTGGACTAAAAGTTTTAAAATTTTAGGAGTCATCCAGGCAGCAAATTTGGAGCCACTAGATATTAGTATAATTAGCTGGAGTGTTTATATAATTCTAGCAGTAATTGCCGTAGCATTGATTGCTTTTATGATTTGGCTTTTTACACCATCAAAATCAAAAAAGCAACAACACGAAGAATAAAAAAGGAGGGTTTTTTACCCTCCTTTTACTTTTAATTTTGTGATTTGTTTCACGTGAAACAAATCACAATGTTTTTGATTCAAAATGTTTCACGTGAAACATTTTTATTAA
>JAKJEG010000056.1 GCA_022705545.1 Patescibacteria group bacterium
TCATTATTTTTTGCCCAACAAAAATTTTTTGCCAAGAAGACCAAATAGAATAATAAACTTTTTTTACTTTTCCGCCAATCAAGATATGAGATTGCCAACCGCATACTAATGTTAAATCAAGATATTTAAATGGCAAACAAAGAGTTGATAATTTGCTCTTTGGCTTTTGAACACCTCGAGCTAAAAAAGAAATAAGACCCTCTTCTCGAGAGTAAAATTTAATTATCTTATTTTCATTTATTTGTTTCTCTTCTAAAACAAAACCTTCCATAAATTAGAATTTAGAATATAACAGGAATCTTGTTAAATTTAAGAAATTAACTGAAAATCTTATAAATAAAGGATTTTCAAAGATGAATTGCAGGGGATTGTCCTCGGATAAGGGTTTGGGTGAAGGGCTCCCAAGCCTGAAAATTAACAGGTTCGGTAAAAATGAGATTGTCTAATTCTTCCTCAGACTGAGGGCATACTTTTATAAGAAACTTCCCTTCAATTAAAGAAAATGGCCCGCCTTCAAAAAAATTAAGAGAAGGGATATTCCAACTGACTTCTTTGGTTGAAGAATCAAAAGAAATTTTTCCTACGGTTGATCTAAAATCATTTTCCCAAAAAACATTCGTCGGGAGTTTCGTCTTGACCAAAATATTTTCTAAAGAATTAGTGGAATTTTGAAAATCAAAAAATATCCAAAGCGAAGTACATTCGCCAATTTGAAGAGGAAAAGGCCCTTGTCCAATCGGCCAGTTCTCGTCATCATAATAGCGAGCACTTGTTTCTAAATCTAAATCTGTTCTTATTTTCAATTCAATCTCATTGGTTTTAACCGGCAAAGTGCTATCTTCATTATTAAGATAAAAAACAAATTTAATTGCCGCTTCTTTTAACCTTTCTTTTAAAGAAGAAACCTTATCTTTTAAGGGGAGAGAAAATTGTAATTCTCCTATTTGATTAATATTAAAATTTTTTAATTCAGGAATTTTTGTACTATCCCAAAGTATAAACAAGCCATCAGAAGATTCTTTAATCTGCCAATTTGAAGAAGTTATTTTCTTTTGCCCATTCCAAACCCATTCGTAATTGTTTATTTTATCCAAAGAAAGATACAAGGGATTATTAATTTTTAAACTGATGGAGAAATCTCTATTTTCGCCGGTATTATTATAAATTAGAAGACGAAAAGGAATATTTTCTCCCCACGAAGCAATCTGCTTCTCATCCCTTCTTTCTGATATCTCTAAAAAAGCATCTAAAGATTCGCTTTCACTATGAATTGTACGAATCAATTTAATTTGAGGGAAAAATTTATCTTTATCTACTAATCCTGCTGTTATTTCTAAAGAAACAGAAGACGATTCATTTAATCCGTTTAAGGGAGGAGGAACAAGCCCATTAAATTCCAAAATTTTTTCTGCTGAGGCGTCTATTAAAGGAATATCAAGAACTAATGTATTTTTACTATCTTTTTCAAATAAAAAATTATCGCTTTTTAACAAAACTCTTACATTGGAAATTTCTTTATTGCTTAAATTAGTAATTTTAATTTGTCCTTTATCTTTTTGATTGTATTTTATAATTGACGGCAAATCAGCCTCCAATGCCAAAGACGGCTTAACATTAAAAGAAAAATTGAAATCTTTGGCGAAATTAGAAGATATGCCTTTTATTTTAAAATTAATTGAACCATTAAATTGACGGCCTAAATATTCACTGCCCAAAAATTTTCCTTCAAGAAGAATTGTTTTAAATTTTCCCCTGGGAAAATCATCGAATTTCCAAAATCCTCCTCCTACTAATTGCTCTGATGGCGACGGCTCGCTTGTGATTAATTGGAAATCAGAAGGCCAAATAATGGTAACCTCCGGCTCAATAATGTCATCAGAAGAAAGATGGCGAAAAGTGAAAAGATAATTATCAATTTGGCCGGTCATAATTGTGTCTTCTTTGTAGAATTTAACTTCTATTTCCGGCTCTTCTGATTGGGAATGAGAAGAAAAATAAAATAAGCCCGCTAAACCGGCTAAAACGATAAATAATAAAAAAAAGATTATCCAAAAAATTGAATGGTGCTTTTTTTTAGACATTGATACAATAAACGACAAAATTAACCGTTTTTACGGTTTTTCTAAAATAATCGTTTAATAAAAATTATTTATTTTGCTCAATTGTCTGAACAACTTGAGAATCGGACTCGAGAGATTCCATAAAAAGAATGTGGTCCCAGTTAATCTTCATTGTGTTTTCCGGTTTATAAAATTCCTGTTCGCCGAGTTTAGCTAAAACAAGCTGCTGGGTTGGCTCCTCGCCCTCTTTTTCTGGAGGCACAGTTTGGGTTTGAAGATAATGAACATCTTTAAGGGTAAGAAATTTATCTCCCATCCCTGCAATACGACCAAAATAAGTTTGACCGTTAGTTAAAAAAACTGCTTGCCAAACATCAGTCATTTTTTCCTTTTCCTGACTAACAGCAAAGACAATCGTGAGAGCTACGACCACCAAAAGAATTATCAGCCAAAGAATCAATCGTTTTGAGACGCCACAATTCTTTTTTGTTTCCGAAGTGTTCTGTTCTTTTATTTCTTCGACCATAAAAAA
>JAKJEG010000057.1 GCA_022705545.1 Patescibacteria group bacterium
CGAATTTGGTTGAGCCCGCATGGCCGAGCGCGCCTCAGGGCGCAGCTCGCGCGGGCGAAACCCGAGGAGCGACCGAAGGGAGCGACGCAGCGCCTACGCGCTTGTTGTGCGATGGCCCGGCAGCCCGACGTTAAGATACAGTAATGTATATTGAAATTCAGGAAAGGTTAAGATGGAGAGTTTAATATGTGCGTAAAGGATGTCCAGAACGACTGTGCGTGCTGTAGGCACGCGCGTCGTTCTGGCTAATAATCACTATTAAGTTAATAAATCATTTATTTTTTTGTTGCCTTTTTCAATTGCATAATCTATTGCTTTCATACCTTGATCGTCTGCTATATCTTTGTTAGCCCCATTTTCTAGTAGTAGCTCAACTACAGATTCATGTCCTAAAGCCGATGCATAAATTAATGCTGTGCTTCCGAGATCATCTGTAAAGTTAACATCATAACCCTCATTTAAAAATTTTTCGATTTTATCAAAATCACCACTTAAAGCTGCTTTTATAAATAAATCATAATTTTTAATTAAATTATCGTTTTTAATTTTGTTTTTATTAGAAACAATATTTACTTCTTTAGAATCATCTTCTATTTCATTTGTTTCTATAGAATTATTGTAATCATTATTCTTGGTTCGGTCGTTATTTAAAAAAACAATTTCTTTTTCGGGTTCTTCCGTATCGTCAATGTCGGCAGTTAAGACATTTAATTCGAAATTTTCTATTATCGGTAAAGCATTTCCTATAATACCTTCCATATCTCCGTACATCTTAACTGTATTGTTGAACACCCTAGCGATTTGTTTTTCGCGTTTAGCCCAAATTTTTGTTATTGCTCTTTTTTCAACATCTAGTTCATGTTTCATCACGGTAAATGCTTCAACAATTCCTTCAATTTTTTGTTTGAATTCTTTACCAGATAAATAGTTATATAAAAGTTCCATTTTTTCATTTTTGCCTGTCGAGGCTAATTTTATATTGTTTAATTCGATCAAATTTATTCTTAATGCGGTTGCTAAAGCGATCATGCATTCTAAATTTGTTACCCATACTCCGTCGACATAACCAAAGTTGTTAATTTTTTTGGGCATTGATATTGTAAGTAAAACTGCTAATTCAGCTTTTTGTTCTCGCTGATCGTTTTTAAGTTTATCTATCCAGCCATCACTCCAATTTTTTGTTCGTTTGGTTTCCCAAATAATTGTGCCACAAAAACGCCTATACGAATCATAGACATTTTGTATAACGTCAGCTCCTTTTTGCCCTTTTGATACAGGTTCGATTGAATCATATGCAAAAGCAGATTTTAACATTCCTTCTAATTCTAGTTCTAATACTTCGCCTTGTAATTGTTGCGAGTTTTGTTCCGCCTTTCTTTTCAATTCTTCAATTTGCTTTAACATATCATTAATTTGTTTTTCTTTTTCTGCTTCTTTTAATCGATATTGTTCGTTAAACCTTTTCGATGTTTCTTCTTCAATATTTTTTCTTTCTTCGTCTATTTTTTTTGTTATTTCTAGTTCAAAACTTTTCTTTTTCTGCTCTAATTCTCTTTTGGCCTTAATTAATTCAAGTTCTTTTTTTTGAGAATTTTCTATTATTTCTTCTTGTTCTTTTATTTGAATACGTAAATCTTTAAGTTCCAAAGATAAATTATCTTCTATTTTTTTCTTTAAATCATTTTCAACTTTCTTTTTATAATCTTTTAATTTCAATTCATAGACTTTTTCCATTTCTTCTTGCTGTTCAGTGAACTGATCTTTGAGTTTATTATATTCTTTCTCTATTTTTTTACGTTCTTGGATTATTTTTCTTTCAAAGTCTAATTCAAATGATTTTTTCTTTTCTTCAAAATCTTTTTGTAGTTTAATTAATTCAAGTTCTTTTTTTCTTGAATCTTTTAATTTTTGGTCTTTTTCTTTTAGTTCATTTTGTAAGTTTAATAAATCAACCTCGACTTGTTTTTCTATCTTTTTTTTTAGTTCTTTTTCAAATTTTTCTTTTTCATTTTTTAATTTTTGGTTGAAGTTCTTTTCGAATTCTTGCTCTTTTCTTTTAAATTCTTGCTCTTTTTTTGATATGATTTTTTCTTTATTCTTTAATTGTGAATCAAATTCTTTTTTTAATTTTTCTTGTAATTGATATGTCAAGGCTTCAGTCAATTCAATTTCAAAATTGCAATTTGGGCAGATAATAATTTGTTCTGTCATTTTTACTCCTTAAATAATAATTCGTAATTAATGTTTATGAATTATAACAACATTAACAAATACTTGTCATAATAATTATATCATATATAATTTTAATTATCAATATTTTTTCTATTTAGATGTCAAATAATTAGTTCGTTCTTTTTGATGGATATTCATTTTTATTTAGCGGCTGTGCGGGCAACCGCCCGCGCTGCCGCTAACATTAATGGTTGAAATTGGGCCGTTCCCCGGGCTGCCGGGCTTTCGCACAACGCCCCGCGCGTTGGCGAAGTTCGGGCGCCCCAAAAACGCTTGCGTTTTTGAGGGCGGCCGAATTTGGTTGAGCCCGCGCAAGCGAGCGGTGGCCGCAGCCACGGCGCGCTTTT
>JAKJEG010000058.1 GCA_022705545.1 Patescibacteria group bacterium
TGTTCCCAAAGCAGGGCTAGAAAATTACGAAGAAATTCAAAATTTTATTTATTCTCTTATTGATGAGCAAAAATCCCAATAAAATTATTATTTTAGGACTTGGCAACCCTGATAAGCAGTATCAAAATAACCGGCATAATGTTGGTCATCTATTTTTAAATTGGCTTCAAAAAGAAAAAAATTTTCCTCCTTTTAAGGAAAATAAAAAGGTTCAGGCAATGATCACTACCTTTTCTTATCAAGACCAAATAATTATTCTGGCTAAATCTTTAAACTTTATGAATGAGTCCTATAAAACCTTCTCGGCTCTAAAAAAATACTTCCAAGCCGAGGAAAAAGATTTTATAGTAGTCCATGATGATACTGATTTACTAATTGGCCAATATAAAATCCAATTTTCCCGCGGAGCAGCTGGCCATCGAGGGGTATTATCAATCATCAATCACTTTGGAAAAAATTTTTACCGGATAAGAATTGGCGTTCGGCCAAAACAAGAATCCCGGCGTCGAAAAGCCGATGAATTAGTTTTAAGAAATTTCACCAAAGAAGAAAAAGAAGAATTGAATTTAATTTTCCCCAAAATAGCCGAACAATTAAACATTTCAAAATTGATTGAACATTAAAAAGCCTTGCTGCTTAAAACAAGGCTTTATTATTCTTTAACTATTTTTTTATAAACTCTAAATAAACTTTGATAATAAAATAAACTATAAAATATTAAAATATCCAGAGTACTCAAAAGAACAAAAGGAAGGCTAAAGAAGCTTAGAAGCCAAAAAATCTCTAAATTAAAAAGAATTAATAGCAAAAAGATAATTTTTGTTTTTTCTCGAGCCAAAGAAAAAATTTCGTAGCGAAAAAGAAAATAGAACGGAAGAAAAGAAATTAAGCCAACCGCATAAAAAATTAGGGAGTAAAGAAAAGGCTGTTCTGCTAAAAAATAAAGGCTATAGGCGTTCATTGTCCAAAACCAAAAAAGATACACTAAAAGAAACTCTCGCCATAATAAATCCGAAGGAGGACTAGTGTATTTTTTAAAAAATATAAGCAAAAAAATTAAAGCTAAAATACCTCCTAACCATTTTTCAAGCCAAAAAGAACTAATCATTAAATTTATCATCCCAACAAACAAAGAAAAAAAATTAAACCAAGAAAGTCCGCTAATGATTTTCCAAAGCAACAAAAATAAAAAAAAGAAAAACAAAGAAAGAAAAGAAAAACCTTGGCTAAAAAAAACAAAATAGCCAAGGATAAAAACAAGACCAGCCAAAAACACCAATTCCTTTAAATTAAACTGATAATTTTTTATCATCAATTAATAAGCTACACCAAAACGCCCTTTAATGGCTTAAAAACTAAACCGCCCTTTTGATAATTAATTACAATTTTACTATCCTCTTCAATTTCCTGATTAATAATTTTATCAGCCAAAACATCTAAAATCTCCTTTTCCATCAATCTCTTTAATGGCCGCGCGCCATATTCCGAACTATAACCTTTCTCGGCAAAATATTTTTTGGCTGATTCCGTTAAAGAAATAGCCAAGTTTTTTTCCTTTAACCGCTGATTAATTCTTTCAACTTGAATATCAATAATTTTTTTCAAATCCTCCATTGACAAAGGATTAAAGATAATAATTTCATCGATCCTATTCAGGAATTCTGGCCGGAAAAATTCTCTTAAACTCTCCATAATTTTTTCTTTCAGATCCTCTTTTCTGTCCTCAATTTCTTTAGCTTTTTTATCTTCCAGTTTAAAACCTAAACCAGCCATTTCTCTCACGTATTCTCCGCCTAAATTCGAAGTCATAATGATAATTGTATTCTTAAAGTTAACTGTCCGGCCCTTACCATCAGTCAAACGGCCATTATCAAGAATTTGAAGCAAAATATTAAAAACTTCTGGATGGGCTTTTTCTATTTCATCAAACAAAATTAAACTATAAGGCCGATGTTTTACTGCCTCAGTTAATTGTCCTCCTTCTTCATAACCAACATAGCCCGGAGGAGAACCAATTAATCTCGCCACACTGTGTTTTTCCATATATTCAGACATATCTAATCTAATCATTGCTTTTTCATCAGAAAACATAAACTCTGCCAAAGCCCGGGCTAATTCGGTTTTTCCTACTCCAGTTGGTCCTAAAAACATAAAAGAGCCAATTGGTCTATCTTCTTCAGACAAACCAGCCCTTGATCTTCTGATGGCTTTAGAAACAGCTTTAATTGCTTCTTCCTGACCAACAACTCTTTTCGATAATTCCTCTTCCATTCGCATTAATTTTTTAGTTTCTTCTTCTAGCATTCTGGCCACAGGAATACCTGTCCAGCGAGAAACAACTTTGGCAACATCTTCACCAGTGACTTCATTTTTTAAAAATCTTTTTTCCGAAGGAAGAGAGTTCAAAACTTTTTCCTTCTCTTCTAATTCTTTCTTTAAAATAGGAATTTTCCCGTAGAGAATTTCTGCTGCTTCTTCCAATTGAGAATTTCTTTCTAATTCTTCGGCTTTCTTTTCTAATTCCTCTATTTCCTGTTTCAATTTTGCTACTCCTTCAAAAATATTCTT
>JAKJEG010000059.1 GCA_022705545.1 Patescibacteria group bacterium
ACCAACCAAATAGAGGACTTTAACTGATGGAATATTTAAAGATTGGGCTAAGGCCTGTCGTAAAGTGACTGGTCCTCTGGTTTTTTCGTCATAATTTCTAACATAATAAGGGTTACTGGGATTAGTAGAAAAATTAGCTACTCGGCCATCAAGAGCCGTATCAAAGACAACGCTTTCTGGATAAAATCCTTTTTCAAAAGCAGCCGAATAAACAATTGGCTTAAAGGAAGAACCGGGTTGGCGAATTGATAGAGTTGCGTTAACATTACCTTCTTGCTCAATATTCCAGTAATCCCGAGAACCAACCATGGCTAAAATTTGACCTGTTTTTGGATCTTCAGCCAGAAGAGCCATATTTCGGGCCCCAACGTGTTTTTCATTATAATCGCCATATTCTTGAACTGTTTCCTCGGCAATTTTTTGTAAATCTACATCCAAAGTCGTAATAATGGTATAACCGCCTTTAGCTAATTCTTCGTCAGAAAATTGCTCTGAGAGCAATTCTTTCACGTACATAACAAAATGGGGAGCAGGGAATTGACTTTTTAAAGGAGCAAAAACAACTAGGTCTTGTTTTGCTGCTTCGATTTCTTCTTGAGAAAAATAATTTAATTGAACCATTCTGTCTAAGATCCAATTTTTTCTAGCTTCTAATTCATCACGATGTGAACCAAAGGGAGAAAAATATCCAGGAGCATTAACAATGGCTATTAAATAAGCAGATTCTGCTAAGGATAAATCTTTAGCAGACTTATTAAAATAGAATTGGCTGGCACTTTCGATGCCATAAACATTATAACCAAAATTAATTTGGTTTAAATACATTTCCATAATTTGGTCTTTGGAATAGTTTCTTTCTATCTGGAAAGTTAAAATTGCTTCTTTGATTTTTCGAGGAATAGTTTGATCCAAAGTTAAAAAAGCATTTCGAGCTAATTGCTGAGTAATAGTTGAGCCGCCTTGGGGATTTTTGGGGTTTTGGAGTGTTTTAAAAAAGGCCCGAATCATACTTTGGAGAACAAAACCATGGTGTTCATTAAAACGATGATCTTCAGCTGCCAAAGCAGCTTTAATAACATAAGGAGAAATATCTTCTAACTTGACCAAAGTTCTTTTTTCTCCTTCATAGATTTCGTATAACAGGGTTGTACCTTTCCGGTCATAAATTTTTGTTGATTGGGAAACAATCCGAGAATCTAAACTAGCCGGATCGGGTAAATCTTTTGAATAGACTAAAATTAAAATACCCAAAACAGCCCCAGCGACAATGATGAGACCAAAAATGATTAATAGAATTTTTTTAATTTTTTTGGACATAGAAGTTAATATCTCAAATCTCAATTAACGACATCGCAAGTTGAGTTAACGGATTAACGGGTTAACGAATTAATGAATTAATGAAATAATAATGTTCGTTGTTAGTTGTTAGTCATCGTCATCGTTATTGTTATTGTTAGTTCATTAACGACTTGCGATGTCCAAATATTAAAAATTGAAAATTTACTTTGTTTTTTTCTTTTGTAGTTTATTCAACCCGGCTAAAGCAACAGCAATGGCATCGCTGGTATCATCAGGTTTTGGTAAAGTTTCTAAAGAAAAGAAAAATTGAATAGTTTTTTGAATATCTTTTTTATCGGCCCGGCCATAACCGACAACATATTGTTTAATTTCCAAAGGCGTTAATTCAATGGTTTCAATTTTATTCTTTTGAGCAGCTAAAAGAATTACCCCTTTGGCTTCAGAAATGCTCATTGCTGTTTTGGCGTTTTTGAAGAAAAAAATTTTTTCTACCGCTAAAATGCTCGGCTGATATTTTTTTATTAAATGGTTAAGATTGTTGGAAATTTTTAATAATTTTTCTCCTGTTTGACCTTCAAATTCAAAACAACCATAATCTAACGGCCGAATTTCTTCTTTTTTACTTTTTAAAATAGCCCAACCCAATCGGCTGGTGCCCGGGTCAATACCTAAAATAATCATAATAAATTATTCTGCTAAATTAGAATAAATTTCTTCGACGTCATTATGTTCATCCAGTGATTCAAAAATTTCATTAAGTTTTGAAAGAGTGTTGTCATCAGTAATTTTTACTGACTGGCTGGCAAGATAATCAATTTCGTCTTGAACCTCTTCTGAAGGAATTTTCTCCAAGAGAGTTTTTTTAAGTTTATTGAGATTTTCTAGGGAACAAAAAATGATCACTTCTTCAGAGTTTTCCTGAATATTGTTAGCTCCATTTTCAATCGAGATTAAAGACAGGTCATCATTCCAATATTTTTTGGGGACAGTAATTTTACCACTTTCTTGAAAAAGCCACTTAACGCTTTCTGAATCCGCCATTTTTCCCCCTTTTTCTATTAGAAGATGACGAATTTCACCAATGGTTCGATTTTTATTATCAGTCACAGCTTGGATTAAAAGAGCAACGCCACCCGGACCATAAGCTCCAATTAAGACTTCTTCTAAACTGCCGCTTTCTCCGGCACCAGCGCCGCGAGCAATAGCTTTTTCAATATTTTCCTTGGGCATTCCAACAGCTTTTGCTTTATCAATAGCCAAACGCAA
>JAKJEG010000060.1 GCA_022705545.1 Patescibacteria group bacterium
TTTTATTCAAAAATTTTGCCAATAAGCCATGGATGACCGGCTAAAAAATCTTTTCCTGACATATCCCTTTTAGCCGCCGGCCTCACTGTTTTTAAAATATAAATTCCATCTTGACATTTAACAGCCATCTCCTGATTCCATTTAATAATTTCTCCGTTTTTTTTCTTTTGAATTTCTGGTTCATTCGTCTTTAAAGGGTATCCTTCAATAATTTTGATTCTTAAAATTTCGTTTTTTGTTCCTTTAGTATTAACTTCAGCGTAAACACCGGGAAAAGGATTAAAAGCCCTGACCTTTCTATCCACTAGAAAACAGGAGTTATTAAAATCAAGTTTTTCTTCCTGAGAACTAATTTTATGGCAATAAGTCGCTTTTTCTTCATCTTGGGGTTTTAATTCTATTTTTCCTTCTAAGTACAAAGGGATTGCTTCTTTAATCAATTCTTTACCCAATTGAGCCAATATCTCTTCCAGTTGGCTGTAATTTAAATTATCTTCCAAAATAATTTCTTTTTGAGCAATAATCGGACCGTGATCCAGTTTTTCATCCATTAAGAATAAAGTCACCCCGGTTTTTTTATCGCCATTTAAAATTGCCGCTTGAATGGGAGTAGCCCCTCGGTATTTTTCTAATAAGGAAGGATGAAGATTTAAAAACCCCTTGTTTACTATTTTCAATAATGAAGAGGGGATTATTTTACCATAACCGCTTAAAAGAGCGAAATCGGGTTTAAATTTTTTTATTTTTTGCAAAAAACTTTTTTCTTCTAAATTATCCGGCGTTAAAAAAGGTAAAGAATAAAATTCAGCCAACATTTGAACAGGAGTAGGGGATAAAATTTTGTGCCTACCTTTTGGTTTTGCCGGCTGGGTAACTACTAAACAAGGTTTTTCAAAGCCGTCTTTAATCAAATTCTCCAGTAATAATTTAGAAAAATTAGAAGAGCCAAAAAAAATATATTTCATAAACTATTTATTTCTTGATTTAGTTTGGTAATATTTTTGGCCTTATCAATAAAAAGAATTCCGTCTAAATGGTCAACTTCATGTTGAATAATTCTTGCCAGTAAACCAAAAAATTTTCTTTTTATTTTTTTTATTTTTTTTCCTGATAAATCAGTGGCTTTTAAAATTATTTTTTCTGGTCTTTCTACTTCTCCAACTATTAAAGGCAAACTTAAACATCCTTCTTGACTAACAGAAGTTGCGGGAAAAGTTTTCACTATTTCTGGATTAATAAAAGCGTAGAATTTATCTTCTAATTGAACTGTAATAATCCTTAAGGAATACCCTATTTGATTAGCTGCCAATCCTACCCCATTAGCTCTTTCCATAGTTTCTTTCATCTCTTCGATAATGCTTCTAATATTTTTATCTATTTTTTCTACTGGCTGACACTTTGTTCTTAAAAGAGGATTGTTTTCGCCAGTTAAAATTTCCACCATGTTATTATTAATTGATTTAATTAAATTTAGGACTCAAAGATTTAAAGAATGTCATCAGGGTCAACTTCTATTTGAAAATCGCTGGGAATTATTTTTAATAAGTTATTTCTGAATTTAATTTCTTCTTTGGTTATCATTGGGGATAAATTATTCAAACCAGCATCAAAAGAAAGATTTTTCATAATTTCTAATTCATATTTCATTTTTAAAATAAAATGATAATGATAATAACCCTTTTTTTTAAAAACAAAAGCCGGTGTTGGACCAATAACTTCAAACTTTTTCTCAAGGTGATTTCTTTCTAATCTATTTTTCAATAAATCGACTATTTTTTGGATTGTTCTTAAAGTTTTTTGTTCATCTTTTGCTTCATAACCTATTTTCACTAGCTGATAAAAAGGAGGAAAATGATATTTTTCTCGCCAAGATAATTCTTCTTGATAAAAAAGTTCCTTCTGATTATTCTGAAAATAGATAAAAATTTTTTTATCTGGCACCATTGTCTGAATAATCAATTGATCAGTTGTTAAATTCTTTAAACGGCTTAAAGTTGAAAAAACTTTCTCTTCGCTATCGTAGTTTGGTAAAAAAAGGAGATTATCAATAGAAACAACAATACTAATAGGAACTTTTTTTAACTGAGGTTTAAAAATAGCATCAGTCCCGATAAGCACCGGCGTTTTTCTTTTATTAAATAATTCAATTTTTTCTCTAGTTAAATTGTAGTCTTCTTTATAATCTTTTTCTGACTGAAAAATAATAAAATTTAAGGAAGGATTTATTTTTTTTAACTCCAAAGCCACCCGTTCTGTTCCAATTCCCAAAGCCTTTAATCGATGGCTCTGGCAATCTGGACAAATATCAAAAACTTTTTGAGAAAAACCACAATGATGGCAGATTAATTGTCTTTTATTATCAATTAAATGCAAAGTTAAAGGAACATCGCAATTTGAACAGGAAAAAACAAAACCGCAGTCCTCGCAAACAATGCTGGTGGCTAAAGCCTTTCGATTGATAAAAAGAATTATTGGCTGTTGATTTTTCTGATTTTTTTCAAGAATCGATTTTGTTTTTTCAGAGAAAATAACAAATCCTTTCTCTCTTTCTTTTTTTAAATCA
>JAKJEG010000061.1 GCA_022705545.1 Patescibacteria group bacterium
AGTTGTTTTCGACCGACTCTTCTCCTTCGGCTTCTAAAGAAACTGAAGGAATTTCCAGAGAATGGATTGACTTAAGTAAATCTAAACTTTCTATCTTTTCCAGAGCGCCAAGACAATCACCTGCTTTTAATATCTGATTAGCTTCTTTTAATAAAGAGTTGATTTTAGTTATCTCGCTGATGGTCAAATTATTCATATTTTCCGGTTGAGAAAAATAAGTATTCAAGGTTTCTAATCTTTGCTGAATAGTGGACGGACATTGATTAATTTCTTCGGTAGTTTCCAGAATCATTCCCAAGAGTTTTTGATTAGTTTCCTGAATGGTCTCTTCTAATTGTTTATTGTCTTTTAAGACGTTAATTTGAGGAAGTTCATTTTGGATTTTGTCAGTTCTTTCTTTAACTGACTGGGAAACATTTAAAACTGTCTGTTTTTTCTCGGCCTGGGAGATTTCTGCGGGTAAAACTTTTAAATCATTCTCTATTTTTTTAACCACTTTATTGACTCGGGGATTATCAGAAGATTCAACCTGCTTTAAATCATTCAATCTTTCTTCTAAAACTATTGCTCTGACTTGGGCTCGATCATCTTTACCCGCCAAAAAGATTTTGGCGTCCTGATAAGCAACTTTTAAAGGATAAAGAGGGCTGTTGGGCAAAGAATTCTGGGCAAAAGCCAAAGAGCCCACCGCGAAGATTAAAACCGCGGATAAAACTAAACTTTTTCGGTATTGAGAAAGAAAAGAAAAATTAGCCAATCGGAATTGGTATTTTTTCTGATCCTCAAAGTTAATTTTTGTTTCAATCAAATCAAAAATCTCTTTCTTGTTTTCCTCAGAAAGATTGAAATTAGCGAATTTTTTAATTGTTTGTTGAAATTTCTTCTCGTCCATCACTATAGAAGACGTAAAAACAAAGAAAATGTTACACTTCTGGTTTTACACTCCTACTTATTATTTAGTTAACGGCTTAATTAACGACTTGCGATGTCGTTAATTTTTTTAACTCTTTGATATTTAATTTCTCTTTCTTTTTGAGTAATATTGCCGCTCTTTAGTCCCCAAGCATTAGCAGCAACAGATAAATCAGCAATAAAATCATCCATTGTTTCCCCGCTTCGATGGCTCACAATAATTTTAAGCTGATTTTTTAAAGAAAGGCCAATGGCTTCTAAAGTTTCGGTGATCGTCCCTTTTTGGCTTGGTTTAATAATCACTCCGTCAATGGCTTGGCGAGTAATGGCTTTTTCAATTAAATTAGCATCAGTGACCGTTAAATCATCGCCAATGATAAAACATTGATCCTTAATTAAAGATTTTAATTTTTTAAAATTCTCTAAATCGTCTTCGTGAAAAGGGTCTTCCAAAGAAAGAAGCTGATAATTATTAATAATCTTTAAATAAAAATCAACTGGAGAATCATCTTCCTTTTTTAAAAAAGTTGAAGCAGCCGCATCCAAAGAAAATTTTATCTTATCATCAAGCAATAAATCTTTTCTGACTTCTTTTAAAATAGCCAAGGGTTTTTCATCGTCTTTTTCCGGAAAAACTAATCCTCCTTCATCACCATAAGATAAAGGATAATTGTTTTTTAAAAACCAGGATTTTAAACCAGCAAAATAAATTTTTGCTAAATTTAAGGATTCTTCGGAATTCTGAGTTTGAGGAACTATTAAATACTCCTGAAAATTTGGGCCAAAAGGACTATGTTTCCCTCCATTAATAACATTAAAAAAGAAATAAGGGGGCTGATAATCAGTCAAAACAGGGTCAAGAAGAGGAAAATTATGAATCAATTCTTCCCGTAAGAATTGATATAGTTCTTTCTTTTCTTCTTTGGCCTGAAGACGGCAAAAAGCCATTGATAAAACAAGCATTAAATTGCCGCCCAGATTGCTTTTATTAGGAGTGCCGTCTAATTTTATTAAAAAATTATCAAATTCTTTAAGAGAAGAAAATTCTTTCTTTAAAAGACCGCTTTTGATGTTTTGAAATTTTTCTAAAGCTTCTTCAGCAGAAATAAAAGAGGCCTCTTTTTCTCCCCGGCTTTTTCCCTGAGGCGCGCTGCTTTTAACATAATAATTCCCGCTGGCCATCTGAACTTCTAAGGTTTTTTCTTGGCGAGAATCAAGAATAATTTTTAACTGAAGATCATCAATTTTCATTGCTATTTATTTATTATTGGTTTTGATTGTCTTTATTCTACTAAAAAGACCAGTACTTCGCAAGAAAAAAGAGAAGGCAGATAACTCTGCCTTCTCTTAATCAACAAATAACTGATTACTGATTTTTATGGGCAATTTCATAATCTCGCCAAGATTGAGCGGTTTCCGGAGAAAGAAGATCTAACTGAGAAAGGACTTTTTCTCTTAATTCAATGCTTTTTATAGTATTTTGACTGCTAAAAGATTCTTCAATGTTTTTTACGACGGCCTCTGATAATTCAATTTGCTTTTCCTCATCCAAACCTGCTTCTAAAGCAGCGGCTTTAACAGCATTTTTAATTTTTTCTTCATTAAATGGTTCCTCCCGGCCATCTTTTTTAATAACAACTTC
>JAKJEG010000062.1 GCA_022705545.1 Patescibacteria group bacterium
CGTAATTTTCTCCGCCGATAGTTTTTGACCAAATAATTTTCCCAGTGACATCAAGTTTTACAATAAAAATATCTCTTCCTCCGGCGCCAAAACTTTCTGTTTCTCCAACAAGAAGATATCCGCTATCAGAAGTTTGAATGACAGAGACAATTTTATCATTTTTTGCCCCGCCAATTACTTGTTTAAACAACAATGTCTTTGCTTGACTATCTAAATTTTCTTTCAGAAACCCATTAGAAGATGGTGATTGAGCAAAAACGCTGAAATTCAAACAAAAAAGACACAGAAAAGAAAAAAATATTAAAGAATGCTTTTGAAGAAAATAAAACATAATTTTTAAAAAATTAAATTTTTTTAAAATTTTATCGGAAAATAAGATGTTTATAACCAAAAAAATTGATAAAGAGAGTAAGACCAGTGGCGCAAAGAGCGCTAAAATTAGCCCAAATTACTTCATTCAATCCCCATTGAGGGCCTAAAGAGTTAACAAAGGAAGCAGTTAAAATATTAATGGTTAAACCAATTAAGCTGATTAAAATAAATTTTAAAAATTCTTGAAGCTGAAATTTATCTTTTTTTTGAAAAGTCCAACGTTTATTTAAAACATAACTATTCAAAACCGCGCAAAAAAAAGAAATAGCTTTAAATAAAGCATAATAAAAGCCGGCGTAAATATTGGTTAAAGCCATTAGCAAATTCAAAATTCCAAAATCAATCAAAGTATTAATCCCGCCAACAATAGCAAAGCGAAAAAATTGCATTATTATAGATATCTTTCTTTAATTTCTCTTTCAACCTTTTCCCGATCATTAGTATAGTGAAGAGCAGAAAGTTTTTTCAAATATTTAATTTTTTCCGGATCGGGTTTCGGCGATTTAATCGTTTGGAAATTAAACGGCCGAGAGGTTTGATTCCTAATTAAGAGTTTAATATAGGCATTGAAATTATCTAAGTTCATTAGGTCATAAGCAGAAAAAACTGGAGCAAAATATTTAGCCAAAACTTCTGCATCATCACGACCAACCCGAAAAGAAATGATAGTGCCAATATTGCCAAAAATTGCTTTTAAAATATTTTCTTTAATCTGCCCTAAATATTGATTAGCCAAAGTCAAACTTAACCGATATTTTCGCGCTTCAGAAAGAATAGTGGCAATTGTATCAGTAGTAATGTTTTGAAACTCATCAATAAAAAGATAAAAATCTTTTCTGCTTTCTTCTGGAGTATCAACCCGGGAAAAAGCAGCCATTAAAATTTTACCAACAATAATCATTCCTAAAAGATAACTATTAGTTTCCCCTAATAACCCTTTAGATAAATTAACAATGAAAATCTTTTTTTCATCCATTAATTGACGAAAATCAACGGTTGAATGAACTTGGCCAATAATTGGTCTGACTAAATCATTGGCCAAAAAGGGGCTTAATTTAGAATTAATATAAGGGGCGACATTAGCCAAAGCCAATTCTCCGCCGGCTTTTTCTGCTTCCTGCTCCCAAAATTCCTTGACTAAGGGATTAGAAGAACGCTCTAAAAGCTCCTGCCGGAAATCAGCATTGACTAAAATTCTGGGTAAATCAATTAAAGTATAAATTCGTTCTTCATCTTCTAATAAAAGCAGCATTGCGTTTCTAAAATATTGTTCAAAAACCGGGCCGCCAACAGTTTTCAAGTCATAAAGTTTATCAAGAATTTCCAGCATTTCATTAATCACAAAAGTTTTTTGAAAAGGATACCTTTTGTCCCAATCCAGCATATTTAAACCAAATGACCTTTCAAAATCGCCGGGGTTAAAATAAATAACATCTTCATAACGGGATTCGGGGATTAATCCTAAAATATCTTCCGCAGCATCACCATGAGGATCAATGAAACAAACTCCTTTATTTTTCTGGATATCTTCAAAAATAATATTTTTTAATAAAGTGCTTTTACCAGTACCAGTTTGGCCAATAATATAAATATGACGAAAACGATCTTCGTCTAAAATTCTTACTTCCCTTTCCTCGCCTCCATAATTATTAATACCTAATAAGGCTCCTTCTTCCGGCAAATCAAGAGGTGGCGGAGCAGTTCTGGCTTTTAACCATTTTACTCGATTGTTTTCTATTAAAGGATGAGGAAAATGAAATAAAGAAGTAATTTCTTTAGAATTAAGAACTACTCCTTCCTTAGGAGTAAACAGCCGAAAAGAAAAATTATAAATTAAATTTTTTAAAGATCGGCCTCTTTGTTTAATAAACTGAAGATTATTGAAAGAAGGACTGGAAAATTGATTGAAACTATTTTCTAAATGATTAAGAATTTCTTCGGCTCTTTTTTTGCTTTCAGCTGAAGAAAGAATTCTTAAATTAACTAAAAATAAAGGAGAGGAAATTTTTTCCTCAACTAATTTTAATAAACCTTCATTAACTCTTTTTGTTCCTGTTTCCTGAATCTCTTTCATTAAAGAATTATCGGTTTGCTTGGAAGAACTTGGATTAAAAGCAGAAAGAAGCGTTTCTTTAAAAACATTCTGAGAACCACTAGATATTTCTTTTAATGATTTACC
>JAKJEG010000063.1 GCA_022705545.1 Patescibacteria group bacterium
CCTTTCCGGCTGACAAAAACTAAATTATTACCACTTTTTTTAAATTGAGTTCCCATCCTAATATCCCGCGTCATATAATCTAAGGCATACTCTGCGGAAGTAATATTATTAATATAAGCTAAACCTATTCTTTCAGTTTTTAAAGCATTAACATAAACCTGAGAAAATAAAACTAAAGCCACTGTAAATACTGAGACCGCCACTAATAATTCTACCAGAGTAAATCCCCCGCTCTTTAATTTTTTAAAATGATTAAAACAAGAAAACATTTTTAATAAAAAATTGAAAAATATTTTTTAAGCAAAACTTTTAAGGTATTGGCATATCAGCCCAATCAAATAAATGATCTTCTGCTGATAAGGTATAATTTTGTCCCCGCGTTTCATAGTCAATATTAACTTTAATAATTACCTCTTTTCCTCCCTGAGCCTTGGTAATAGTTGTTTTTCTTTGATATATTTTATTATTAAAATTTATCGACTCATTACAATTAACATAAGAACAATTAACATTTTTATCCCATGACCAAGCAAGATGATTTTTATAAGCTTGATTCCAATTGGCATAATTATTATCCCGAATTTGACGAACTGATTCAATTTTTTCTTGAATTAAATTGGCCGCTACTAAACGATCAGCAATAAAACGATAACTCGCTAAAGCCCTAATTATTAAAAAATAACTGCTTAAAATACCAGTGACTAAAATAGATAAAGCAACAATTACTTCAATTAAAGCAATCCCTTTTATTTTTTTTCTTTCTCGGTTTTTCATAAACTATTTTGAATAAATTAAACCAATTGGATTAATAACTACTTTAATTTGAAAATTGTTATAAACGGTAGAAAAAGTAATTTCTTTTTCACTGGTAGCTGGCTGACCATTAAAATAAACAGCTGGTTCTGGTGGTTCAAAAACTATATCAGAAACATTACTTTGGAAAATAATTCCTTCACTAATATTAAATGGAGATGATTTTTGATCCTGCCCCTCTTGATATCTTCGATCACCGTTTTGCTCATTAAGGCATTTATCAGCAAAAATAAAGTATTGATTTTTTGAGGAATCAAGATGAATTCCCCAGCCGCAAATATTCAAATTACGATCTTTCATCATTAAAGCCCGAGAACGAGCATCTTTTAAGTCATTCATTAATTTTTCGCTATAACGTTTTAAATTTCCCCAACTTTCCTGAGAACGACTATAGCTAATTACTCCTACTGATAAAAAACTAATAATTGAAACAACAACGATCATTTCTATTAAAGTAAAACCTTTGAAGAATTGCGTTTTCTTGTTAAGATTTCTATGTTTTATTGGTTTCTTAATGACTCTTTGAAAGAAATTAAACATTATATCAAAAGAAAGTAAGTTTTTAATATTATATCACCAAATAACAAAACTACCAAACCAGAAAAACATAAAAAAGGAGCAAAGGGAAGATAACTTTTAAAAGTTTTTTTCTTTAATTTAATAAGGATTAAAGATATTAATCCTCCTAATAAAAAAGATAAAATTAAAGCCACTAAAACTGCCGGCCAAGAAAGAATGATTCCTAAAAATAAAGCCAAAAGAACATCACCCCAGCCCATTGCTCTTTCTCGAGAAAAAAGAACCAGCAATAAAAAAGGAGCTACTCCAACTAAAATTCCATAAAATAAAGACGGAAAATAGCCCCAATAACCAAAAAAGAAACTACTTTCTCCTAAGGGTTGATTAACAAAAGTCAAAAAAGAACCTTGAAAAAAGTAAAGATATAAACCCTGAATAATTTTCCAGATAAAAGAAATAAAAATCGCTGGAAAAATAATTTCTCCTAAAATTAAATAATTTCTCAAATCATAAACAGCAATAACTATTAAAACACTCGCCCAATAAAACCAAAAAATAAGGTTTAGCAAAATCAAAACACTTTCTAAAGTAAAATTATTTAACAAAGGTAAAAAAAAGGGGAAGCGAGTAAATCGCCAAAAAATTAAAACAAAAACTAAACCAGTTAAAGATTCAACTATCGGGTATTGCCAAGAAATCTTGTGTTTGCAATAATAACACTTCCTTTTCAAAATAAAAAAACTAAAAACAGGAATTAATTGCCACCAAGAAAGAGTTTTTTGACAATAAGGACAATAAGATCGTCCTCTTAAATAATTCTCGTTTTTTTCACTTCTTAAAACAACAACGTTTAGAAAACTACCAATAATTGAACCAATTAAAAATACAAAAAGATAAGACCAAAAAAAGGGCATTAATTATTGATTAAGAACCAACACAATAGATACAATAATCAGCTGTACAAGAACGACATTGCTGACCTTCAACACTTCCAGAAATAGAAGTATCCATAATTGAATCACTAAGGGTTACTCCTTCTAAACGCGCTCCTAAAATATATTGCTGATAGGTTGAACCAATTGGTTGGTAATAATATTGCCAGCCAGAAGAAGATAATGGATCTTTTGGCACACTAGTAATTCCTTGTAAGCAGCTAACTAATCCATTATAACCTGTTGTTCGACAATAATAACCATTTTTATTATAATAAAGTTCC
>JAKJEG010000004.1 GCA_022705545.1 Patescibacteria group bacterium
TTCGTTTTTTAAATAATATTGTCTCTTTTCCTGAATGGGTTTTAATTGCTTATAAAGACAATCAGCCAATTCTTCTTTTAAACTTTGATAATGAATGCCAGTAGAAAGATATAATCTTTCATAATCTTTTCTTCGTTCTTCGCCTTCAAATAATTCTACTAAAATTAATAGAGTTAAAACTCCTCCTTTGGCTGGCAATTTTTTCCCTCGGCCACTATCTGTTGGGACCTTGGCAATTTTCTTTTTGATAGTTTGATAATCATCAATTAAAGAAATATAACTTTCTGGTTTAGTTTTAGACATTTTTCCCTCACCAGTTAAAGAAGGAATATAAGAAGATTTAGTTAAATAGGCCTCAGGAGAAGGGAAAGTTTGACCAAAAAGCCGATTAAAATTTCTTGCTACTTCTCGAGTCAATTCAAGGTGAGGCAATTGATCTTTGCCAACAGGGACTAATTCAGCCTTATATAATAAAATATCGGCCGCCATTAAAATGGGGTAAGACAATAAACCAAGATTGATATAGTTTTTTTGTTGGCTCTTTTTTTCTTTATAGGTTGGTAATTGTTCTAAACGGGAAACAGGATAAATAGTAGAAAAATAATAAGCTAATTCTAAATGCTCGGGGATTTGCGATTGGATAATTAAATGAGCTTTTTTATAATCAAGACCACAAGCCAAATATTCTAAAACTAATTCTTTAATTTGGTTAGGATACTCTTTTGGTGAATAAGGCGAAGTAATACCATGAAGATCAACAACCGCATAAAGGCAATCTAAATCTTTTCTTTCCTGTAATTCCAAATAACCTTTGATGCCACCAAAATAATTGCCCAAATGAAGAGGACCAGTTGGCCGAGTGCCGGAAAAAACCTTAATTTTATGATTTTGATTTTTAGTCGTCATTTTAAGAGCGGGTGAAGGGAATCGAACCCTCGTATCTTGCTTGGAAGGCAAGTGCACTACCACTGTGCTACACCCGCTTTTATTAACTTAATTTAAAAAAGATCATTTTCAGATCTTTTTTAAATTATACAATATTTTCAAGAAAAATCAAAATAACGATGAAAATAATGATGGGTGAATTATTAGCGGATTAAAATTTCAATGGAGGAATTATCCTCCCCTTCTAGAGAGATTGCTACTCTCACTGCATTCCCTCGCAATAACAATCAAATCTAATTAACGACATCGCAAGTCGTTAATTTTTAACAACGACTTGCGATGTCTAAATATTTAAAATGTTATTATTCATCCGTTACTTTCTTGGACAACAAAGAATATAACAATCATAACCTTTACCCGGACAGCCACCGCATCCTCCTGATTGTTTATAATAGCCAGAAGGACACTTTAAACAATTATCAACCGTTGAGCATCTTCCTTCTTGACGTTGACAGCTACCACCAGAAGAAGTCTGCTGGGTTTGTTGAGACTGACTAGAAGAAGATGGAATGCTGGTCCCGCCGCCAGAAGAAGTCCCACCACAATCAGCGTTAGTTTTACATCGATCAGCAGGACAAACAGATTGATTTAATTCTCTTATGCTACAAACATTACCTCTACAATCGCGATAGCGACAAGTTTGGCCTGAGCTACCGCCAGTTTGAGTTTGTTGAGCAGTCCCAGTTAAAGGAGCGCCACCAGGAGTGCAGGTGCTTTGGCAAGGAGTATCAGAAGCATAGGGTTGGCATTTATCTCCTTGGCAAGAGCTTCCTGGTGAATATTTATAGCAGACATAAGAAGATTTTTTGCAATTAGATTGACACTCACTAATAGTTCGATAGTAAGGAGGTTTGCTATAAGTGCTGAGATCAGTATATACACTATACTTACATTGACCTGTTGTCTGGTCACAAAAATATCTGCTAACTTTATTATCAGCTTTTTTAGTCGTGGTGGTTGGTCTTTTAGTTGTTGGAGTAGTCATACTTTGGTTGCTTAATTGTTGAAATGCAGCCCAAGAAGGAGTAGTTGGGGTAGAAGGTTGATTCGTGGTGGTTGGTTTTTTAGTGGTTGGGGTAGTCATACTTTGGTTGCTTAATTGTTGAAATGCAGCCCAAGAAGGAGCAGCTGGAGCAGAAGGCTGAGAAGTTTGTTGTTGTTGTTGCTGCTGCTGTTGTTGTTGGGAGCTGACACTTTGAGTATCTATCTGATGAAATTCAGCCCAAGAAGGAGCAGCTGGAGTAGAAGGCTGGGTTGACGGTTGAGATGAAGGTTGAGATGAAGATTGAGTTGAAGGTTGTTGAGAAGTAATCTGTTGCTGAACAGTTTGGAATTGATTAACAACACCTGTAACCCCTGTATAAACGTGGTTTAAAGCATTACCAGCCTGAGGAGAAATATTGGTTAAGGTTTGAATAAAATCTTCTGGGCTTTTAATTTCGCTAAAATCTTTAACCGTATCAACAAGTTTTTCTGCTTGCTGAAGGGATGGGGCTATTTCTTGCGATACAGAATTTTTTTGAACATTAATCCAATCTTTAATGGCTTCCTGAAGTTTTCCTGTCGGTAATTTGCCATTAAAAAAAGATCTAAATAAGTTTTCTCCGCTAATACCTTCTGATTTTTTTATGGGCAGAAAAACAATTGTCAACAGAAGAGCAACAAAAAGGAAGAAAGATAATTTTTGGTGATTTTTTTTCATAGATTTTGATTTATTTTAATAAATATTTATTGACAAACACCAAATAAATCATTGACCTTTGTTTCCTTAAGACCAGGACAACACTTTTCATTGATATTACCTAAAGAAGGATCATAAACAACAAATTCTCCTTTAGGGACACAACTAGTTGCTGAACCGCTAGAAGCAGTAGTAGGTTCAGCATAAGTCTGTTTAACTAAATAATCATTAGAATTAAAACAATCTAAAGCAAAGAAATCTTGTTGAGAACTTGCTAAAGGCAAAGTCAAAGAGCCAGTTGGATTAACATAATAATAATTATTCATATCACTGCCTCTAGAAAGTAAACAATAAGTAGCGCCACTAGAACTGGGTATTTGCCAAGATAAATTGACTTGATTGCCTGAGCGAAGAGCCTGCATTAATCCATCTTGATAACGAGTATAATTAACAGTTACTCGACTAATATCTCTAGCTCTTAATTCTCCTTTTTCATTATAGCATTCAACTACAAAATCAGTTAATCTGATTGGCCGAACTCGAGCAGCGAAAACATATTTTTCAATATCAACTTTGCCTAAATTTAAAAATTCCTGAGCCCCAACTTTTGTCTGCCAGTATTGATAAAAATCCACTGGCTGACAATATTTAATATCGCCTTTATTTAAAATATATAAATTTAAAAAGACCGTATCTCCTAAACCACCAACTTTTTCCGGAACAGCAACCAAATCAATTTTTGGCTTTAAATCTTTATCAGTAATAATTACTTCTTTAGATTGGAATGATTTTGTCCTGTTATTAAAACAAAACAAAGTGTAAGTAGTAGGATATTGAGGATAAACTATTTGTTGACCACTAGCAGTAAATTTATTAGTCCACATCGAGCCAATAGGAAAACAAAAATTAGCTTGAGGGGCAGACCATTTTAATAAAAAGCCCTCTCCAGAAGGAGTGGCGGTAAAACTACCAATTAAATCGGTTTGAGCCTGAGCTTTGGTGATTTTCGAAAAAAGAAAAATCGAAGTAATGATTATTCCTAAAAAAATAGCAATAAGAAAATAATTTTTTTTGTTTTTCATAATTTTAATTTATTGATTATTGATTATTAATGATTAATAATTGATTATTATTATAAGGTTTTAAAAAAATCAAGTCAAGTTTAACCATCTAAAGTTTTTATTTCCTCCAACCTTTCACCAATAATCTGAAAATTACCATTTTTTTGACCAATTCTTCCTTCAACCAAAACTACTTTATCTTCTTCTAAGGCTGACAAATTATTTTCTAAAACTGAAGGATAAAGAACAACCTCGATTGAATTTGTGTAATCAGAAATTCTGGTAAAAACCATTCTCTGGCCAAGTTTTGTTCTAATCATCTGAATTTTAGAGATAAAACCACAAACCCGGACCTTCTTGCCGGTATCGCGGGGGCTTAATTCTCCTATTTTTAAAGCCATTTTCTCTAAAATATTTTTATAATCATCTAAAGGATGAAAGGTTAAATAAAGACCAAGCAAATCCTTTTCCCAACCAATTCTTCTTTTTTTATCAGGAGATGGTTCGCCATATTTCTTTTTTAATATTTCATAAATATCTTCCTCTCCTTTAAATAAAGCCATCTGAGAACTGTTTTGAGAACCATTTTTATTAATCCATTTAAGAATTTCTTCTAAATGATCATTTAATAATTCTCTTGAACCAAAACAATCCAAGGCACCAGCCTGAATTAAACTTTCTAAGGTTTTTTTATTTAATACTTGCTTGGGCAATCTTTTAAGAAAATCCGTTAAATTTTTATAAGGACCATTTTTTTGTCTCTCTTCCTGAATAATATTGGCTACTCCGACACCAACGTTTTTAATAGCCGAAAGGCCAAAATGAATATTACCGGTTTCTTTATTAATACCAAATTCAGCAAAGGACTCGTTAACTGATGGCGGCAAAACTTTAATTTTTAATCTTTCGCATTCATTAATTTCAATAGCTATTCTGTCTAAATTGCCAAAATCAGAAGTCAATAAAGCAGCCATAAAAGCATTGGGATAATGGGCTTTTAGCCAAGCAGTTTGATAAGCAATTCGGGCGTAAGAAGCAGCGTGAGCAGCATTAAAACCATATCGAGCAAAGGGTTCAATCCATTCCCAGATTTTTAAAGCCAAACCTTTGGAGTAACCATTGCTAACCATTCCATTAACAAATTTCACTTTTTGATCTTTTAATAAGCTTTTTATTTTTTTACCCACTGCCTTTCGCAAAATATCAGCTTCTCCCATAGTAAAACCCGCCATTTCATGAGCAATTTCCATTAATTGTTCTTGATAAACACAGATTCCATAAGTTCTTTCTAGAATTGATTTTAATTTTGGATGAAGATATTCTATTTTTTCTAAACCATGTTTTCTTCGAATATAAGTCGGAATAAATTCCATTGGACCAGGACGATAAAGAGCAATCATCGCAATTAAATCATCAAATTTATTAGGCTTTAATTGTTGCAGATATTTTCTCATCCCGGCTGATTCTACCTGAAAAATTCCAATAGTTTCTCCTTTGGAAAGCAATTTATAAACTAAAGGGTCGTCAAAACTAATTTTATCTAAATCAATTTCTTCGTTATAAACTTTTTTAATAATCCTTAAACTATTTTTAATAATAGTTAAGTTAGCCAATCCCAAAATATCAATTTTTAAAAGGCCTATTTTTTCTAAAGAATACATATCGTATTGGCTCACGATTTCTTTATCTGATCGACTCGAGTGCTGTAAGGGCGTGTAATTGGTTAATGGCTCACGAGAAATAATTACCCCTGCTGCATGAGTGGAGGCATGCCGGGCAACTCCTTCTAACTTTTTGGCCATAGTAATAATTTCATTAGCTTCTTCATCCTCTTCAGCTAATTTTTTTAACTCTGGAATTGTGTTTAGGGCTGTTTCTAAATCTAAATTAAAAGGAATTAATTTGGAAATTTTGTCCCCTAAAGAATAAGGTTTTCCCAAAGCTCGACACACATCCCTCACTGCTAACCGGGCTTTCATAATGCCAAAAGTTACAATCTGAGCAACATGATCCTGACCATATTTATTAGTTATATAATTGATTAACTCGCCTCTTCTTACATCAGACACATCTAAATCAATATCTGGCGGTTGAATTCTTTCCGGGTTTAAAAACCTTTCAAAATATAAATTATATTTAATTGGATCAATAGCAGTAATTGACAGGACATAAGCCACCAAAGAACCAGCCGCTGACCCACGAGTGTTAGTTAAAATATTATTTTCTCGAGCAAATTTAATAATATCATTGATAATTAAAAAATAATCAGCAAAACCAGTTTTTTTAATCACTTCTAATTCATATTCCAATCTTTCTTTCGCTTTTAGATCGTCATTAGAGTAATATAAAGGAAATCTCTCATAAGCCAATTCTTTTAAATATTCAAAAGAATCCTTATTAGAAGGAACTTCAAAATGGGGCAAAATTACTTGTCCCAATTTTAATTCTAAATTACACTCATCAACTATTTTTTTAATATTATCAAACAAAAATGGATAATCTTTAAAATCATTGATTACTTCTTCGGGGCTTTTAAAATGCAAATCCATCTGGGCCATAGAAAATCGTTCTCCTTCTTCTAAAAAAGAATTAGTCTGGACTGCCAAAAGTACTTCGTGAGCTTTTTTGTCTTCTTTGTTTAGATAATGATTATCACAAGTAACAACTGCTGGAATGCCTAATTCTTTGGAAAGTTGTAAGAGGCCCTGATTAATTTTTGATTGCTCTTTTAATTCTGGGTGGTGCTGGAGTTCTAAATAAAAATTACCTTCAAAAATTTCCTGATATTCCTGGCTAATTTCTTTGGCTTTTTCTAAATGGTTGTTTAAAATTAACCTCGGTATTTCTCCTTGGGCGCAGCCGGATAAAGCAATCAACCCGCGGCTGTAATTTTTTAAAGTTTGTTTATCAACTCGAGGTTTATAATAAAAACCTTCGAGCTCGCCAATGGTGACTAATTTTAAAAGATTTTGATAACCTTCTTCGTTTTTTGCCAAAAGAGTGAGATGATAGTTTTTATTATCAATTTTTGGCATTTTATCTCTCAAAGAACGAGGGGCCAAATATAACTCTACTCCAATAATTGGTTTAATTCCTAATTCTTTGGCTTTAGAATAAAATTCAATAGCACCGTAAAGCACTCCATGATCAGTTAAAACCAAAGAATCAAAACCAAATTCTTTGGCTTTTAATAATAACTTTTCTGGCTGAGCCAGCCCGTCCAACAAAGAATAGTGAGAATGAGTATGAAGATGAGTAAAATACATAAGTTAACTCTTTTAAGTTTATCATAAGCTTTTAATTTGTCAAAAATCTCATCAATAAATTTTCAGAAGGCTTTGACTTTTGATTGTTGAATTATTAAAATGATTAAAATAATGGATTTAAAAAAAGAGCAAATTTATTTTAAGGGTGGTTGGGAAAAGATTATTGGTCTTGATGAAGCTGGCCGAGGTTCCTTAGCAGGACCAGTTTATGCGGCAGCAGTAATGATTGAAAAAAATAAATTATCTCTTTTAAAAAGACAAAAAGAGTATTCTTTTTTAATGAAAAGTGTCAAAGACTCAAAAAAATTGTCACCCAAAAAAAGAAAAGAAATTTTTGAAATAGCCAAAAACCTCCAAAAGAAAAAAATTATTAATTACCAAATTAGTTTTATCAGCGAAAAAACAATTGACAGAATCAATATTGACAAGGCTGTTAAAAAAGCAATGGAAAATAATTTAAAAAAATTTCAGTTAACTAAAAAAGAAATTCCGAAAACTTTAGTTTTAATTGACGGCAATAGAATAATTAAATCATCTCTTCCTTATAAACAGATAGCCATAGTTAAAGGTGATAATAAATTTTTTTCTATTGCCTTGGCTTCAATTTTAGCCAAGGTGAAAAGAGATAAAAAGTTAGAAAAATTAAGCCAAAAGTATCCGGCATATAATTTCGAGGTCAATAAGGGCTATCCGACTTTTAATCATAAAACTTTATTAAAAATTTACGGTCCTTCATTAATTCACCGCCAAACCTTTCAACCAGTTAAATATTTAATCAACAAAGATAAAAAAAATGAAGGGTAAGAAAAAGAAAATTATCGTCATTCTTGGTCCAACAGCTTCTGGAAAATCTGACTTGGCTATTCAGCTTGCTAAATTGTTTAACGGAGAAATTATTTCGGCTGATTCTAGACAAGTTTATAAAGGAATGAATTTAGGAACGGGTAAAGTGGAAAAAGATAAAAAACCCAAAAATCAATATTACTCTCAGGGAGTAAAACACTATCTTTTAGATATCGTTTCCCCAAAAAAATATTTTTCTCTGGCTGATTTTTTAAAATTAGCCAATAAAGCTGTAGAGGAAATTTTTAAAAAAGGAAAGCTGCCAATTATCTGTGGCGGAACTGGACTTTATATCTCTGCTCTAATTGAAGGCTGGCAATTGCCGAAAGTTAAACCAAATAAAAGGTTAAGAGAAAAATTGGAAAAAAAATCAAAAGAAGAATTATTCCAGCTATTAAAAGATTTAGATCCTCAAAAAGCTAAAAAGATAGATAAAAATAACCGACCTCGATTAATTCGCGCCATAGAAATCGCTTCAACATTAGAAAAAGTCCCAGCCTTAGTTAAAAAACCGCCTGACTGGGATATTTTAATTATTGGAATAAAAAAAGATCGACAAGAATTAAAAAATCTAATCTCAAAAAGACTAGAAAAAAGATTAAATTTAGGAATGATTTCTGAGGTTAAAAATCTCAAAAAACAAGGAGTCTCTTCTCAAAGATTAGAAGGTTTTGGTTTAGAATATCGTTTTTTAAATCGTTATTTAGAAGAGAAAATTTCTTTTGAAGAAATGAAAAAACAACTTTTAAAAGAAATTAATAATTACGCTAAAAGGCAGATGACATGGTTTAGAAAAATAAAAAATGTTCATTGGGTTGAAAAACCAGAAGAGGCCGTTGATTTAACTAAGAAATTTCTCAATGAGAAAGGCTGATTATTGATTATTAATTATTAATCAATAATTATTGGCTTTCGATTTTTTTCTTAATTAATTCTGATAGTTCTTGAGGATTAGCCGCTCCTTTTAATTCTTTCATTGCCTGACCAATAAGAAATTGCAAAACCGTTATTTTGCCGTTTTTAAAGTCCTCAACAGCTTTGGGATTAGCTAATAAAACTTTATCAATTACTTTATTGAAAAGAGATAGATCTTGAATATTTTCTAATTTTCTCTCTTTGATAATTTTTTCCGGCTCGCCGCCGTTTTTGGCAAGATCAATAATCAAATCTTTAGCTACCCGGGAAGAAATTTTATTTTCTAAAAGGAAAAAAATAATCTGGCTAAAAGCCTCGGGAGTAATTTTAATTTCTTCTTCTTTTAAATTCGCGCTTTCTTTAACGCCGACTAAATCGGTTGATAAATAGTTATAAACTAAATGATAATTAGTTTCAGTAATATTTTGATGAACTTGTTCTTTTAAACAACTAATAGTTTTTTCATAAAAAGATTTTAACCAGTTATTTTTAATCAATAAATTAGCTTCCAAAGAATTAAGGCCATAATCTTTCATTATCCGTTCTTTTTCCTGCCAAGGTAAAATAATATTCTCTTTTAATGATTCAATATCAAAACTTTCGAAAACATTAATTGGCGGTAAATCAGGTTCAGGAAAATAACGATAATCGTAAGCTTCTTCTTTTTCTCGTTGAGAATAGGTAATTTCTTTGAGAGGATCCCAGCCTCTTGTTTCTTGAATAATCGTTTCTGAATTTTCTAATAGTTTTGTTTGCCTTTCTGTTTCAAACTCTATGGCTTTTTCTATGGCCTTAAAGGAATTTAAGTTTTTCACTTCAACTTTTGTTCCTAATTTTTCCTCTCCTTTTTTCCGTAAACTAATATTAACTTCACACCTCATTTGGCCTTTTTCCATATCAGCTTCAGAAACCTCTAAATTTTTTAATAAAATTTGGAGGCTCTCGGCAAACAAACGAGCCTCTTTAGCAGAATGAATTGCCGGTTCTGTCACTAATTCCATTAATGGTCGGCTGGCCCGGTTAAAATCAACCAAAGTAATTCCGTGGGAATGAATAAGTCTACCAGTATCTTCTTCTAAATGAATTCTGGTAATAGGAATTTCTTTTCCATTTTCCGAATCTAAAAATAAAGGTAATTTACCGCCTTTGCATAAAGGCTGGTCAAATTGAGAAATTTGATAACCTTTTGGTAAATCAGGATAAAAATAATTTTTTCGATCAAATTTAGAAACAGAAGGAATTGTTGAATTAAGGGCAAGACCAACTTTTAAAACAAATTCTACTGCTTTTTTATTGATTGTCGGCAAAGTGCCGGGATGGCCTAAACAAATTGGACAGATATTTTTATTGGGAATTTTTTCTTCGGCATCATTTAAACAAGAACAGAACATTTTTGTTTTGGTTTTTAACTCAACATGAATTTCCAAACCAATGACTGGTTCATATTCTTGAGCCATAATTCCACATTAATTAATTGATTAATAATTTTAATTATTCAACTTCAATTCCCATGCTGCGAGCAGTGCCTTCGATCATTTTTATTGCTGATTCAAGGTTATCAGTATTTAAATCTTTCATTTTCCTTAAAGCAATTTCTTTCAGCTGATCCCGACTAACTTTACTCATCTTCTCTCTTAAAGGGTCAGCTGCGCCCTTTTCTATGCCAGCAGCTTTTTTTAAAAGATAAGAGATCGGCGGTTCTTTAAATTTCAAATCAAAAGTCCTGTCAATATAAACAGTAACTTCCACCGGGATAATATCTCCCATTTTGTCTTTGGTTGCCTCGTTAAATCTGGTGCAGAATTCTTGAATATTCAGTCCATGCTGGCCTAACGCTGTCCCAACCGGAGGAGCAGGATTAGCCTGTCCAGCTGGTATTTGAAGAATTAATTTGGTTTTTATTGTTTTAGCCATTATTGTAATTTATTAAAATTTATCTTATCTTTTTTCAACCTGAAGAAAATCTAAATCAATAGGCGTTTCCCGACCGAATAAAGAAACTAAGACTTTAACTCTTCCTCTTTCTTCATCAATTTCACTCACTTTGCCTTCCTTGTTTTTAAAAGGTCCGTCAGTTATTTTTACCAAATCTCCTACTTCCAGATTGACTTTATACTTTGGTTCTTCTTCGCCGATTTTTTTCAATATCTCTTTCATTTCTCCTTCATCAACCGGCCAAGGAATAGTTCCACTGCCAATAAACCCAGTAACCATTGGCGTATTTCTTACAATGTACCAGGAATCATCAGTCACAATCATATCAACAAAAACATATCCCGGATAGTTTTTTTCTTCTACCACCATTCTTTTGCCATCTTTAATTTTAACCTTTTTTTCTTTCGGTACCAAAACATTAAAAATTTTATCCTGCATACCAAAGGCTTCTATTCTTTGTTTTAAATTTCGAGCGACAGCATCTTCGTAGCCGGCGTATGTATGAATAACATACCAATTACGCCCTAAATTAATTTGTTGTTTAGGCATAATTATTTAATAATAATTCTAACTATATTCAAAAAGAAATAATCCATTACCCCTAAAATTAAAGCAAGAACTAATGATAAAACTAAAACAGAAACAGTATTTTTAACAGTTTCCTTTCGAGAAGGCCAATTAACCTTTTTTAACTCCAATAAAGAAGAATGAAGGTATTCTTTAAGGCGAGAAAATAAATTTTTCATTGTTTTTAAAAAAGCCCTTTCGGGCAAATTTAACTAAAAAATTATACAAAATAATTTTTTTTCTGTCAAATTTTAAAATTCATAAATGGCAGCCGAAGCTGCCATTTATTTTTTATTCGTCAGTAATGATTTAGGTATTACCAGTTATCATCATCACTCTCTTCTTCATCAAGGTCTTCATCTTCATCGTCTAACTCATCAACCTCTTCATCCTCTTCTTTGACTTCTTTGTTTTCTTTATCGTTTTCGTCTTCGCTCCAATCACTATCTTCTTCTAATTCATCTTCTTCCATTAAAAGTTTTTTTAATTCATCAGTAAGAGTTTGAACTGCCATAATAGAATATTAGTTATTTTTTCGACCTCTGTCAGAAATTTTGCCTCATATAATACAAAATTCTTTCAAAAAGTCAAGATTTGATAAAATTCAATTTTCAATTTT
>JAKJEG010000064.1 GCA_022705545.1 Patescibacteria group bacterium
AAAAAGATAAAGCAAAATGGTTTGGGAATTATTTAATTTGTTAAAAACGGCCGAAGAAGAGATTTCTTCGGTTCAGAATGAAAAAGATTTAGAAAATTGGCGGATAAAATATTTGGGTCGGAAAAGCCCACTTTCTTTATTTTTTAAAGAACTAAAAAATTTTTCCCCATCAGAAAAAAAAGAATTAGGAGAAAAAGCCAATGAAATAAGAAAAAAACTCGTTGATCTTTATGAAAAGAAAAAGAATGAATTTCAAGCAGAGAATAATCTTAATTTTTCTCTTGCGAAAAAAGATAAAAAAGCCAATTTCTTTGATATTACCCAACCGGGCAAGAGAATTCCTTTATCTCATCTTCACCCCTTGACTTTAGTTTTTAATGAATTAACTAATCTTTTTGGTAATTTAGGTTTTCAAATTGTTGAAGGGCTTGATATTGAAACTGAATATTATAATTTTGACGCTTTAAGAATTCCTGAAGATCATCCAGCTAGAGAAATGTGGGATACTTTTTGGTTAGCTCCAAAAGATAAAAAACAAAAATCAAAATTATTGCTTCGCACTCATACTTCGCCAATGCAAATTCGGTTTATGGAGAAGCATCAGCCGCCTTTTCGAATTATTGTGCCTGGCCGTTGTTTCCGTTATGAAGCCACTGATTTTTCTCATGAGATTCAGTTTCACCAAATTGAAGGGTTGGTTGTTGATGAAAATGTTTCTTTGGCTAATTTTAAGTCAATAGTTAATAATATTTTAATGACTTTTTTCCGAAAGAATATTGAAATTAGATTTCGCAACAGTTATTTCCCTTTTGTCAGTCCGGGAATAGAAGTGGATATTAAGTTTAAAGAAGCAAAATCTTCTGTTTATAAAAACAAGTGGCTGGAAATTATGGGTGCTGGAATGGTTCATCCAGAACTTTTTCAAAATGTTGGTTATGAAAAAAATCAATGGCAAGGATTTGCTTTTGGTTTGGGGGTAGAAAGATTAACAATGCTGAAATATAACATTCCTGATATCCGGCTTTTCTTTTCTTCCGATATTAGGTTTTTAAAACAATTTTAAACCTTAATCATAATCATTGTGATATGAAATTTTCTTTTGAATGGTTAAAATCAATTTTAAAATTTAATTTTTCTCCTCAAGAGATTGGAGAAATATTAACAATGAATTTGGCGGAAACAGAAGTGAAGAAAAATAACGGCCGCTGGATTTTGGATATTGATTTATTGCCTGACAGAATAGGAGACGCAGCTTCTCATTTGGGGATTAGTCAAGAAATCGCTGCTTTAACAGGGAGAAAATTTTCTTATCAATTACCAGTTAACTCCAAGATTAAGAAGGCTGAAAGCCGGGAAAAAACAGAGGATTATCTTTCGGTTGAAATCAAGTCAAAAAATTGTCATCGTTATTTAAGTCGGGTAATTTTTGGAGTTAAAGTCAAAGAATCGCCAAAGTGGCTGAAAGAACGATTAATTGATTGCGGTTTAAGGCCAATTAATAATTTAGTTGATGCTTCTAATTATGTAATGCTTTTAACTGGCCAGCCGCTTCATATTTTTGATTTTGATAAATTAGACAAAGATTTTTCTAAAAAGAAAATTATTATTCGTCAGGCTAAAAATAACGAAAAGATTCATTTATTAGATGACAAAGAATATGCCTTGAACGAAGAAATAACTTTGATTGCTGATAGAGATGATCCTTTGGCTGTTGCCGGCATCAAAGGAGGGAAAAAAGCCGAAGTTGACGATAAGACCACGAGAATTATTTTAGAAAGTGCTAATTTTCAAGGAACGGCTATTAGAAAAGCTTCTCGTTTTTTATCTTTAAAAACTGACGCTTCTTATCGTTTTGAGCATAATTTGGATCCAGAATTAGCCTCTTTTTCTCTTGAAATTTTATCGGCAATGATTATTGAATTGGCTGGAGGAAAAATTTTGAAAGGAAAAATTGATGCTTGGTCAGAAAAGCCGGAAAAAAAGTTGCCTCTTTTGATTGAATGGTTTAAGATAGAAAAGTTTTTAGGAATTCCGGTTAAAAAACAAGAAGTAATTAAAACTTTAACAAACTTAGGTTTTAAAATTTTAAAAACAACTAATCAATATTTATTAATATTCCCTCCGCTATTAAGAAATTTTACGTTTCAGGAAGAAGTTATCGGTGAAATAGGCCGGGTAAAAGGATTTAATAATTTGCCCGCTCTTCCTTTGAAACAGGAAATATTGGTTCCTCAAAAAAATGAGAATTGGGAATTTAAATTTCAATTAAGAGAATGGTTAAAAGGTCTTTCTTTGGAAGAGGTCTATAATTATTCTTTTATTTCTAAAAAAGAGGGTTTTTTGTGGCTAGATAAGCAAAAAACTTTAATTTCTTTAGAAAATCCAGTCAGCGATAATTTTTATTATCTCCGGCCAAGTTTGCTTTTTAATTTTTTGAAAAATGTTAAAGATAATTTTCGCTTTGAAGAAACAATTAGATTGTTTGAAGTTGGGAAAATCTATTACTGGAACAATGGAAAACCTC
>JAKJEG010000065.1 GCA_022705545.1 Patescibacteria group bacterium
GGAGCGCCAACCAAAATAATAAAAACAGCTATAATAGGAATAACTAACCATATTGTTTTCCTTCGAGAAATCGCCAAAACGTTAACTAAAAAAGAATTTGTCAAATAAACTAAAATACTGATATTTAGACCGGAGATGGCGTTTAAATGAGATGTTCCTGTTTTGGAAAACCATTCCTCAACTTCTTGGGGAAATTCTTTTTTTAATCCCAAAAGCAAAGCCAAAAGAAAAGAAGCTTGCGGTTCGTTCAAAAATTTCAAAATTTTTTCTCTACTTTTATCTCTTAAAGCAAAAATGGCTTTATAAATTGGCTTTCCTTGATTTATGCCTGTTTTTTCAATTTCAGGATTAAAACAAATTGATTGAATGCCTAAACGGGATAAATACCCCTGGTAATCAAAAGAATCAAAATTCTCCGGCTCTTTCAACTCTCCTCTAACTTTTATTATATCGCCATATTGATATTTGGGATATAAAGGCGCGAAAACTAAAATTTTTCCGGAAATTAATTTTTGCCCAATTTTTATTTTATCTAAAGTTAAAAGTATTTTATCTTGACGAATATCCGGGGGCGCGCTTATCTCCCCTTCAAATTCAATATATTCATTCAAATAAGATTTAATACTATTTGTAACTAAATTATTTTGCGCTAAATCATAACGCCAAATACCCAGAAAAAAAGAAAGAAAGCAGAGAGAAACGAGAAAAGTGATTTTTGGCTGCCAAATTAAAACTACCATCAAAAAGAATAAAGAGGGAATAAGCCAATAAATAAAACTAAAATTAAAAAAGGAGGCAAAACCAATGCCTCCTATAAAGCATAAAACAACCAAAAGAAAAATTGTTGATTTGGTCATAATTTTAGGCAAAAAACTATCTTTTTTGCCATTGAGGAGCGCGACGAGCGCGTTTTAACCCCGGTTTTTTCCTCTCTTTTATCCGGCTATCACTAGTTAAAAAACCCGCTTTTTTCAAAGGAGTTCTCCAGGTCGGATCTAGATAGGACAAAGCTAAAGATATTGCCCGGCGAATGGCTTCTGCCTGGCCAACCATTCCCCCACCTCTTGCTTCAATAACAAAATTGAAATCTCCTTCTTTTTTTTCTATTGCCTTAAAGGGCTGGTTGATTATTGTTTGTAATTCCAAAGTTGGGAAATACTCTTTAATTTGTTTTTTATTGATAATGATATTCCCCTTTTGTCCAACAAATAATTTAGCCCTAACCTCAGCCGTTTTTCTTTTAGCGCTTGTCCAAATTACTTCTCCTTTTTTCTTTTCTTCTTTCTTCTCTTTCTCTACAACAATATCTTTCTTCTCTTCTTGCTGCTTTTCTATTTCTTTTTTTTCTTCCTTTTTCTTCTCTAATTGTTTCTTAGGTTTAACTGCCGGTTTAGTCGCCGGTTTAATTATTTTCTCCTTGACTCGAGAAACGGGTTTTTCGTTTTTTTTAGGAGTTTTAGTTAACATTTTCTTTTTAGAAATAGTTTTTTGTGGCATAAGATAGAATTTAGAATATAGAATACAGAATTTAGAATTTGGAATTTATTTTTTCCATATTCCTTATTCCGTATTCTATTAAAGAAACGTGTCTAATTACTTAATTCACTTTTTATTCGGTGTATTCTCCTTCTATTGGCCCTTCATCTTCTTTCTTCTCTTCGTTTGGTTTGTCTTCTGATTTATTTTCTTTATTTTTCTCTTGTTCTTGAGAGTATAAGTCAGAGCCGATTTTAGAAAGAGCTGTATTTAATTCTTCCATCGCCTTTTTAATGGATTCTGCTTCATCTTTTTCTTTGGCTTCTTTAAGATTTTTTACTTTTTCTTCAACCTCTGATTTATTTTCAGGTTTAATTTTATCTTGATAATCTTTTAAGGTCTTTTCCGCGGTGTAGAGTATAGCATCAGCTTGGTTATGCAAATCAATAAGTTCTTTCTTTTTTCTGTCTTCAGCGGCAAATTCTTCTGCTTCTTTTTGCATTCTTTTAATTTCTTCTTCGGAAAGTTTAGAAGATTCTCTAATAGTAATATGTTGTTCTCTCCCACTGGCTTTATCTTTGGCTTTAACAGTTAAAATGCCGTTAGTATCAATATCAAAAGTAACTTCAATTTGAGGAATACCTCGCGGCGCCGGAGGAATGCCATCTAAAATAAATCGCCCCAATGTGCGGTTGTCATTAGCCATTGGCCTTTCTCCTTGTAAGATATGAATTTCTACTGAAGTTTGATTATCCGCAGCTGTGGAGAAAACTTGCGTTTTAGTCACAGGGATAGTTGTATTGCGGGGAACTAAAGGAGTTGCCACTCCGCCTAATGTTTCAATGCCTAAAGTCAGGGGCGTCACATCTAAAAGCAAAACATCTTTAACTTCTTCTTCTCCGGCTAAAATCGCTCCTTGAATAGCCGCGCCCATAGCCACGCATTCCATGGGGTCAATACCGCGGGCGATTTTTTCACTACCGAAAA
>JAKJEG010000066.1 GCA_022705545.1 Patescibacteria group bacterium
AACAGCTGATCAACCTGGACCAGATTATAATATTGATCCTTGTAATGATAAAAATAATTGTCATTTTTCAATAGTTGGTTTTCAAGGCACGGATAAATATGATAAATTTTATGCTTATTCTTATGAAAAAATGGCTGGCGGTACATATGGAACAATCCCGATGGTAGTAGAGGATGATTTGAAGCAAGCCGAAGACGTAATTTTAAAAAAATTAGTTGCTCTGATAGATGAAGATGTTAAAAATAAAATCGATAAAAATTTAATAGTAATTGAAGGAGCAAGAAGCGGTTTTAAGTTAACTAATCTTACGGCTGATGCTAAAGCTGGTGATACCCGGGAAACTTTTAACGTTGCTGCCGAGGGACAAGTAATTGTAGCGGCTTTTGATGAAAATAAAGTAAAAGATTTTTTAAACCAAACTTATCAAAGTCAATTATCAGATAATCAGGAAATTTGCGCTAATAAGGAAACAGGCAGTCCGTATAATTTGAAATATAAACTTGAAGATATAGATTTTAATAATAAAACAATGAAAGTTAAAATTGAAGGTAATTTGTATGTTTGTTCAAAATTTTCTCCTACTGAAATAAGGGAGATGATTAAAGGGAAAACAGTGAACGAAATTCAAAATTTGTTTACTAATTATGAAGGGGTTGAAAAGATAGTTTTGAAGATGACTCCCTTGTGGTTGAAGAAAGCACCGCAATCATTAGATAAAATAAAGGTTAGCATTGACTAATTTTCAAATTTTTGATAAGATTATTTTCTTATGGGAAAAAAAGAAAAATTAAGGAAAGAGGGAACTGTTTTAGAAATTTACAAAAATGCAGTTTTTAAGGTAAGATTAGATGAAGACCAAAGGGAGATTCTTGCTCATTTAGCTGGAAAGTTAAGAATTCACTATATTAAAATTTTGCCGGGAGATAGGGTAGTCGTAGAATTATCTCCTTATGATTCTAACCGAGGACGAATTGTTTATCGGTTATAATTAGAATTAAAAAATATATAGAGAGAATAGAAAAATATTAATCCTATGAAAGTAAAAGCTTCAGTCAAAAAAATTTGTCGGGATTGTAAAGTTGTGAGAAGAAAAGGTCGGGTAAGAGTAATATGTAAAAAAAATCCTAAACATAAACAGAGACAAGGATAAAGTATGGTGAGACTTTTAAACGTTGACATTCCAGACAATAAAAATATTGATATTTCTTTAACCTATATTTATGGGATAGGTTTATCTTTGGCTAAACAAATTTTAAAAGAGGCAAAAATAGATTCTACCAAAAAAACAAAAGATTTAACTTCGGAAGAATTGAACAGAATAAGAGAAATAATTGAAGAAAAAAATATAACAATTGAGGGTGATCTACGACGAGAAATTAAAAATAATATTAAAAGATTGATAGATATTAATTCTTATCGCGGAGTAAGACATATTAGGAAATTGCCAGCCAGAGGCCAAAGAACTAAAACTAACTCTCGAACAGTTAGAGGAAATATTAGAAAATCAGTTGGTTCCGGTCGAAGAAAATCTCCGACTCCTACTTAATTGTTTTTAAATACCCTAGGTTTTAATTAAAAAAAATGGGAAAAAAAAGAATTATTACCAAATCTGCTGATAATATTGTTTCAGCAGGGCAAAAAGCATCTTCCGAAAGTAAAATTTCAAAGTATCAAATTGAAAAAGGAAGAGTTTATATTAAGTGTTCTTATAATAACACGATTATAACCCTCACTGATTTAAATGGCAATGTAATTGCCTGTACTTCAGCTGGAGCTTTAGGGTTTCGTGGGCCTCAGAAATCTACTCCTTATGCAGCAACAAAAGTAGTGGAAACTTTATTAGAGAAAGTTAAAAAAATTGGTTTAAAGACAGTGGAGGTTTATATTAAAGGAATTGGTGGGGGCAGAAAGGCTTCTATTTTGGCTTTAGCTAATAAAGGGATTAACATTGATTTAGTTAAAGATGTTACCCCTATTCCTCATAATGGTCCTAGGCCGCCAAAGCCGAGGAGAATATAATTGAGTTAACGAGTTAACGGATTAATTAAATTGGCAATGTCGTTAATTAATGTTTAAATAATCATTAATTAATAATCAGTAATTATTAATCAATTATCAAAAAATGAAAGAAAACAGTTGTAAAAAATGTCGATACGCTGGTGAAAAGATTTTTCTCAAGGGAGAAAAATGTTATACCCCTAAATGCCTTTTAGTCAGAAAAGGCTATGCTACTCGTGGTAAAAGCGGAAGAAGAAAATCGCCAACTCCTTACGGCAAGCAGTTATCCGAAAAACAAAAGGTAAAATTGGCTTATAATATTAGGGAAGAACAATTTGAAAGATATTATGAATTAGCTTTAAAGAAAAAAACTGCAACTCCTGAAGCATTAGCTCAAATATTAGAATCGCGA
>JAKJEG010000005.1 GCA_022705545.1 Patescibacteria group bacterium
GATGTCCAAAAATTGCAAATTTTTTGATTATTTTATTTAAAACAAATACCTCCTTTATCAGGAGGTATTTGTTTAGAGGTTATTGGCTTTTCTTAACTATTGGGCAGTTTCTCGAGATTTGATTTTAAATAATTAATCAAATCGCCAACTGTTTTTTCGCCAAAAACTTCTCCAGCCGGTATTTTGATTTTAAATTCTCCTTCTAGGACAGCTAAAAGGGCAATTGTATCAATCGAGGTTGCCTTTAAGTCAGCGACAAATCGAGTATTTTCGTTAATTTCTTTAATATCTTTTTTAAAAATTTCCCCGACGATTTTTTTTACTTTTTCCTCTAAAGTTAAATTATTATCTTCACTCATAATGATGTGAATTAGACCAAGAAATTAATTATTAGAATCTATAAATTTTTTATTTCCGGAAAGCAACAATATTCACTCCTTCAACCTTTTGAATTTCAGCTTTCACTTCTACCGGCAATTGTTCATTCCCTTTAATAATGGCTTCTGTGCTAGAAACATCAGCCCCTTCTATTTTAGTAAAGAAACAAGGCCCTTCTTCCAGCTTCACTATTCCGTAAGGAATCGGAGCGTACTTGGTAAATTTCTTTGCCGGCAAAATGGTTGAAGAATACATAATTAATGTTCCTTTACCACTAATTTCCTGCCATTGAACATTCCGACTATTGCATTTTCGGCAAACAGTTAAAGGCGGAAAAGTAAAAGCGCCACAATCTAAACACTTTGTCCCCATAATTTTTCCTTGGCCTAAATTATCATACCATTTTTTGGCTATTGGTTCCATATTTTTTATTTATTTTATTTTATTCACCGGCCTTTAAAATGGTGACTGCCGAATGCATGCCGTAGCCATGATTGTGCTGGGCAGCAATTTTTGGCAGAGGTTTAATTTGTCTTTCTCCAGCTTCCCCTCTCATTTGCTTTACAATTTCATAAACCTCAAAACCAGCAGAAGCTTCAAAAGCATGACCGCCTCCGTGTCGACCGCCAGAGACATTTAATGGTTTTTTGCCGTCAAAAGCAAACTCGCCATCTAAAGCATATTTCCAAGCTTCACCAAAAGGCACATAACCAGCTACCTCAGAAAGGATCAAATGATAAATCTGCATACAATCATGAACATATAAGTAATCTATATCTTCTGGTTTCACGCCCGCCATTTTATAGGCCTGTTTGAAGGTCTCATAATCAATATCCCAATGAGTGGTATCTTCTTCGTACCAAGGATAATTACTGGCTGCCCAATGATAACCCAAAATATCAACGGGCATTTGCTTATAATGCTCTGGCTCAGAACTAACAATAAAAGCGGTTGCTCCATCAGCGGTATTCAAAGCGCTGAAAAGACGAGTTGGCCAAGCAAAAAATGGATTTTTTGCTGATTGCCAATATTCTTCTACTGATGCAAAACCTTCTCTTTTAGCTTCTTCTTCTAACGTCCCCCTCTCATAAAGAAGAGCTTTAGGGTTTAAAGAGGAATGTCTTCTAACCGCCTGATTAACTGCCATCATTACTCTATCAATTTCTTCAGGAGTTAATCCATTTTTTCTCATATACCCTATTGTCGGAAAACCACCATAAGCAGAAGCCACATCATAAAAATGATGATAAGCGTAAACGTGGTCAACACCAAAATCAGTCCATTCCCACAAAGTAGCTGCATCAATTGGCTCTCTTTCTAAAGGAAAATTACCCTTTGGCGCCGAAGACAAAATTTCTCCAGCCACCACTAAAACATTTTTATATTTGCCAGAAGTAACCATTTGCCAAGCAATACCCATGCCAGTATTGGTTGTCGAACAAGCCGTGTCAAAATGAAAACCACCCTTTACTCTTAACCCCAGCCAATCAGATAAAACTGTGGCGTGAGAATATATTTGCGAACTATGACTCAACATATTTCCCACAATGAAACCATCAATCTCATTAGGGGAAATTCCAGCATCATCCATTGCTTCAAAAGCAGCTTCGGCAACGATTTCTTGAAAAGTTTTATCTTTTAATTCCGGCGTTTCTAAAATACTGCCAAATTTTGTTGAGCCAACACCGATAATAGAAGCTCGATTTGCCATAATTTTTTAAGTTTTATTTTCGACTTTTAATTTATGATTATAAGAATTTTTGAGTATGATTAAAACCTTAAATCATTGCTCATAATTCTTAATAACCATTATCTACATTTTACCTTTTGAAATTGGGACTGTCAAATGACATGAATAAAATTCATTAACTCGTTAACTAAATAATAATGTTAGTTATTAGCTCATAATGACTGGCGTTGTTTAAATATTTAAACATTTCAAATCAAAAAGAAAGTTATCCTCTGACAACTTATCATAACCATTTAAATTAAATTAGCTGCGGGGCTTGGAGTCGAACCAAGATCAAAGGCTCCAAAGGCCTCTGTGCTACCATTACACCACCCCGCAATTGAAAAATTTAAACCTTCAAATATTTATTCACGGCCAAAAAACTAGAAATTAAACCCAAAGCCAAACCAAATAATGTTTGAATTAAAATAATATAACCAAAATTAGACCAAAAATACAAATTGATACCAATTTCTGGAGCAAAATTTTCTAACTTTGGACCTAACCACCAAATCAAAGGAATTAAAATTAATAAAGCCAGACCCGAGGCCACTAATCCCTGAAAAGCCCCTTGAATTAAAAAGGGTCCCCGAATAAACCAAGGAGAAGCGCCAACTAATTTCATAATTTCTATTTCCTGTCTTAAAGAATAAATTGCCATCCTAATGGTATTGAAAGTAATAATGACGCTTAAAATCACTAATAAAATAATTACTAACGCCGAAACTAATTCTATGGCTTGAGAAAAATGATTAAGCCGAGCAATAACTTTTTGATTTTCTGTAAAGCTAACATTAGTTAATTTGTCTTTAAAAGCGCTATTTTCTATCTCTTGAATAATCGTCTCGTATTTATTTGACTCTTTGGCCTTAATATTCAAAGAAGCAGAAAGAGGATTTTCTCCTATTTCCGTTAAAACTTTTTGAATCACGGGATTATTTTTATTTCGTTCTTCAAAAATTTTTAAAGCCTCTTCCTGAGAAACATATTCAACCGCCGCAATATCTGGATAACCTAATAGCTCATCTCTAATTTTTAAAATGTCTTCTTCGGGCACTTCTTTTTTGAAGTAAAGACTAATATCCATTTTTTCTTCCAAAACCCGAATTAAATTTTGAGTGCTGTTTCTAAAAATAAAAATTGAGCTAAAAATAACTAAACTAAAAGTCATCATTAAAACACAGGCAAAAAAAAGCCCTTTATTTCTTACGGCTCCTTGCCAAAAAGTTCGTAAAATACTTTTAAGTGAATTAAGCATAATCTTCAGTATTTAAATTTTGATAGCAATACATTGTTATTTTTAACAAAGTTTATCTTTTAAATAAGGTATCTGCCTTCTTGTTCATCGCGGACAATTTTTCCATGCTCAAGGCTAATGACTCTTTTGTTTAAGCTATTAACAATTTCTTTATCGTGAGTGGCTAAAATTATGGCTGTTCCTAATTCATTAATTTTAGTCAATAATTTAATAATCTCCCACGCATTAATCGGATCTAAATTACCCGTTGGCTCATCAGCCAAAATTAATTCTGGTCTTTGGGCTAATACTCTGGCAATAACCAATCTCTGTTTTTCACCAGCTGATAACTGATAAGGGAAATTACCAGCTTTATCTTCTAACCCGACTAATTTTAACAGCTCCGGAACATCCTGTCGAATTTCTTTATCAGAACAGCCGCAAATTTCCATAGCAAAAGCAATGTTTTCAAAAGAATTTTTATTTTCCAGCAATTTAAAATCCTGAAAAATCATTCCTATTTTTCTTCTTAAAATCACTACTTCCCGGGGTTTTAATTTATTGATATCTTTGTCTTCAAAAAAAATTCTTCCTTTGGTTGGTTTTTCTTCCCGAATTAACAATTTTAAAATAGTGGTCTTGCCGACACCAGAACGACCAACCAAAGAAACAAATTCACCATTCTCTATTTCAAAAGAGATATTATCTAAAATTAAATTCCCGTGATAAGATTTAGAAACATTCTTAAAATAAACAAGAGACATTGTTTGCTATTAATTAATTAAATCTAAATTACCTTCTAAAACTTCTTCCACCCGAGGATTTTTTTGACCAGTTTTTTCATCCCTAATCATTTTGTAAGGATAAAGAATATAGCTTCTCACCTGATTACCCCACTCAATTTTAATTTTTTTCCCTTTTAATTCATCCATAGTTTTGGCTTTTTCCTGTTCTGCCAGTTGGTGAAGTTTACTTCTTAAAACCGACAGCGCTTTTTCCTTGTTTTGGGATTGAGATCTTTCACTCTGGCAACTAACTATTAAACCAGTGGGTTTATGGATAATTCTGACAGCAGTTTCTACCTTTTGAACATTTTGACCGCCGGGACCAGAGGAACGGAAAAAAGAAATTTCTAAATCTTCGTCTTTAATAGGGACTTCTTTTTCTTCAATGATAGGTAAAACTTCTACCAAGGCAAAAGAAGTATGACGAAGTTTTTTAGCGGAGAAAGGAGAAATCCTGACTAACCGGTGAACCCCATTTTCTTTTTTTAAAACACCGTAAACATTTTCACCAATTATTTGAGCGGTAGCGCTTCTAAGGCCGTTATATTCATTGTCTTTTCTTTCTAAAACAATAAATTTCCATCCTTTTTTCTCAGCATATTTTTGATACATTTCAAAAAGCATCCTCGCCCAATCTTCAGCATCCTTACCACCTGCTCCTGCTAAAACAGATAAAGTAGCGCTTCTTTGATCGTAATTAGAATTTGATTTTTGTTCTTCCATTTTAACAAATTTTTAAGAAAAATAAAAATTTACTGTCTTCACCTTCGCGAGAGATTCTTCGGCCTTCGGTCTCAGAATGGCAGAATTAACGACATCGCAAGTCGTTAATTTCTAACGACTGGCGATGTCCAAATATTGAAAATTTATGAAAGATGCTCTTCTTTTTCTACTTCCTCCTTTAAGGCCTTCATGGCTCGGTGGAGAAGGACACGGATATTATTCTCTTTTTTGTTCAAAATCAAAGCAATCTCTTTCAGCGGTAAATTATCAAAATAATAAAAAATGATTACTTCGCTGTAAAGAGGTCTGATTTTAGTTAAGGCCTTTTGAATAGTTTTTAAATCTTCATCTTTTTCTAATCCTTCCAAAAAACTCTCTTCAGCAACTTCCAATCCTTTTTCTTGAAGTTCGTCTAAAGAAACGACTGGTTTTCTTTGACGATAAAAATCAACTAAAAGATGACGGCTAATTTGGAAAAGAAAAGCCCGGGGATTTTTGATTGAATTATTTTTTTCTGTAGCTTGGAAAAATTTTAAAAAGGCCTCCGCGGATAAATCACGGGCGGTTTCAGAAGAGTTGACTCGAAAATAAAAAAAACGAAAAATCGAGTCAATGTTTTGTTGATAAAACTGATAAAATTCTTCTTTAGACATTTAATTGTTCTTTCACGATCTCGCCAATTTATTAATCACTGAGGCAATTTTTTTCGGATCATGCCTTAAAAGAGGGCTTTTTTTCAATAAGGGGAAGAAAATCACTTTTGGTTTTTGCCATTTTGACATTTTTTTCTGATGGTAGGAAACAAAATCAGATTTTTCTTCTTTATACAAATCAAGATATTTTTGACTGGGTTTTTCGGTATTAACAACAAAATAATCAATCACGTTTTTACCGAGATATTTTTCTATAATAGCATAAAAATCTTCAGCCGTAAAATTATTAGTTTCTCCATACTTCGTCATAATGTTACAAAAATAAACTTTTTTGGCTTTTGATTGCTTAATAGCTTCTTTAATGCCTTTCACCAAGAAGTTAGGAATAATACTGGTATACAAATCACCAGGACCAATAACGATGATATCAGCTGATTTAATAGCTTGAATTGCTTCAGGATTGGCTTTGGCTTCTGGAGAAAGAAAAACCCTTTGAATTTTTAATTCTGGATTGTGTTTTGGCACATCAATATTAGTTTCACCAATAACAAATTCGTTATTTTCCAATTTAGCCACTAATTGAGTATTGTCCAAAGAAACCGGGATAACTTCGCCTTTGATAGCCAAAATATTCCCTGCTTCTTTAATGGCTTGATTAAAATCATTAGTAATTTTCTCTAAAGCCGTAATAAAAAGATTACCAAAACTATGGCCTTTTAAAGAACTATTGCTGTCAAAACGATAGTTAAAAAGCTGAGCAAGAATTGGACTGCAGGAAGATAAAGCCACTAAAGCCCGACGAATATCGCCAGGCGGTAAAATACCAAATTCTTCCCGCAAAACCCCAGAAGAACCACCGTTATCAGCAGTGGAGACAATGGCGGTTAAATAATAATCAGGGTAATCTCTTAAACCAGTCAAAACATTAAAAACCCCTGTTCCACCGCCAATAACCACAATTCTTTTTTGTTTTTTGGCTTTTGCTGATGACTTTGATTGTTTTGTCTTGGCCATAAATTTAAAGTTTAAAAAACAAAATTGATTATTTTATCAGGAACAAAAACTATTCTTTTGATTTTCTGATTAAGGTATTTTTTAATTAGAGGCAAAGATTGTTTTTCTACCTCTTTTTGGCTCAGTCCCTTTGTCACCTTTAAAGTGGCTCGAGTTTTACCATTAACCTGAACAACGATAACAATTTGATTTTCTTTTAAAACATCGGGTTTGTAAGTTGGCCATTTAGTTTTTAATAATGGTTTTTTAAAGCCAAGATAACTAGAAGCCAATTCTTCACAAAGATGAGGAGCAAAAGGAGATAGAAGCAAAATTAAAGTTTCCAGATGTTTTTTATCAATTTTCTCTTTGGGAATTTCTTCTAAATGGTTTAAGTACTCCATCAAAGTTGAAATCGCGGTATTGAAGCGAAAATGCTCAATGTCCTCGGTAACTTTTTTAATAGTTCTTTGCCTAGTGATTTCTAAATGATTGATTAACTCTTTTAATTTTTCTTGAGATTCTTTGGTCATTTTAATCTTCTCTGATTTTTTTTCTTTTTTAGCCAAAACAGAACCAGTAACCAAATCCCAAACTCGATTTAAAAATCGATAAACACCAATAACTCCATTAGTTTGCCAACTTTTGGCACTAGTTAAAGGACCTAAAAACATTTCATACATTCTTAAAGCATCAGCGCCGTATTTTTTTATCACCTCATCAGGGCTAACAACATTACCGCGAGATTTAGACATTTTTTCGCCATCTTCACCTAATATTGTACCCTGATTAATTAATTTAAAGAATGGTTCTTTACTGGAAACAATGCCTAAATCATATAAAAATTTATGCCAAAAACGAGCATATAAAAGATGTAAAACTGCGTGTTCTACTCCTCCAATATAAAGATTAACCGGCAGCCAGGTTTTTTGTTTTTTAAAATCAACCAAAAATTTTTTGTTTTTCGGGTCTAAATAACGAAGATAATACCAACAAGAACCAGCCCATTGAGGCATAGTGTTGGTTTCTCTTTTGGCTGGACCACCGCATTTTGGACATTGAATATTAACCCAAGAAGCAATATCAGCTAAAGGAGACTCGTTTTTGCCGGTTGGCTGGAATTTTTCCAAAGGAGGGAGTTTTAAAGGCAAATCTTTTTCTTTTAAAGGAACATTACCGCATTTTTCACACTTAATAATAGGAATTGGCTCTCCCCAATATCTTTGACGGGAAAAAATCCAATCTCGAAGTTTGTAATAAACAGCTTTTTTCCCGCCAACATAAAAAGCAATTTTTTCTTTGGCTTTTTTAGAAGGTAAACCATTAAAAGGACCAGAGTTAATCATAATGCCTTCGCCTTCATAAGGTTCGGGAATTTCTTTTAAATTTTTATCAGGAGAGATAACTGGTTTAGTGGGCAAGTTAAATTTCTTAGCAAATTCAAAATCTCTTTTATCATGAGAAGGAACTGCCATCACAGCGCCGGTGCCATAATTCATTAAAACATAGTCCGAAACCCAAACCGGAATCTTTTGCCGGTTAGCAGGGTTAATCGCATAAATTCCCAAAAAAATACCGCTTTTTTCTTTATTTAATTGTCTTTCAAAATCAGAGTAGTTTAAAGCTTCATTAATATAACGTTCAACTTCTGTTTTTCTGTCTTGACTCACTAAAGTTTTTATCAAAGGATGCTCCGGAGCCAAAACTAAATAAGTTACTCCAAAAATTGTTTCTGGCCGAGTAGTAAACACTTTTAAATATTCATTTAGACCATCAATCTTAAATTCTATTTCTACTCCTTCAGAACGGCCAATCCAATTTCTTTGCATTAATTTCACTCTTTCTGGCCAATCAATGAAATTAAGATCGTCAAGCAGGCGATCAGCATAAGCGGTAATTTTCAGTAGCCACTGACGTAAATGTTTTCTTTGAACAGGGCTTTGACATCTTTCACACTTTCCTTCTTGAACTTCTTCATTTGATAAAACGGTTTTACAATTATCACACCAATTAACCGGTACTTCTTCTTCATAGGCAAGTCCTTTTTCGTATAATTTTAAAAATATCCATTGAGTCCAACGATAATAATCAGGGTCAGTGGTATTAATTTCTCGTTGCCAATCATAACTAAAACCTAATGAACGAAGCTGTTCGCGAAAACGATTGATATTCTTCGGAACAGTTTTCTGGGGAGGAATTTTTGTTTTGAGAGCGTAGTTTTCCGCTGGCAAGCCAAAAGCATCCCAGCCCATTGGGTGGAGTACTTCCCAGCCATTCATTCGATAATAGCGGCTCAAAATATCCGAAGCGGTATAGCCTTCAACATGGCCAACATGAAGTCCTTCACCAGAAGGATAAGGAAACATATCCAAAATATAAAGATGCTTCTTCTTTGGATTATCTGAAGCATGAAAAATTTCGTAGTTATTTTTCGCCCACTCTTTTTGCCATTTTTTTTCAATTTGGGAAAAAGAGTATTTAGGCTGGCTGGTTATTTTAGTTTTTTTTGTTTTGATTTTTCTTTGAGGCATTTTAGATTGAAAGGATTAAAAACTCAATGATTACTGATTATTGATTAATAATTATTAATCAATAAGGATAGCCATTACAAAAATAATTTTATTGCTCTTTTTTTAATTGATCAATCAATTCTTCTATGTTAAAAGTTCCTAAATCGCCTTTTTTTCTTTTTCTTAAAGCCACAGTTTTAGTTTTTTCTTCCTTATCACCAACAATTAAAAGATAAGGTACTTTTTGCAATTCAGCTTCACGGATTCTTTTGGATAAAGTTTCTTTCTGATCGTTTAATTCTACCCGGAAATTATTGTTTTCCAAAATTTCTTTAATTTTTTGAGCGTATTGAATATTTTTCTCTAAAATTGGCAAAACTTCGATTTGAATTGGTGAAAGCCAAAAAGGAAATTCTCCGCCATAATGTTCAATCAAAATGCCCAAAAATCTTTCTAAACTTCCCAACAAAGCCCGATGAATCATTATTGGTCTTTGTTTTTGGCCTTTCTCGTCTAAATAAAACATCTCAAATTTTTGGGGCAAATTAAAATCAACTTGAATAGTGGTACATTGCCAAAAGCGATTTAAAGAATCTTTAATTTTGATGTCTATCTTTGGACCGTAAAACGCTCCTCCTCCTTCATCAAGATGATAAGAAAGCTTCTTTTCTTTTAAGGAGTCCTTTAAGGCCTTTATGGCTTTATCCCAGATTTTTTTCTCGCCAATAAATTTTTCTGGTCGGGTTGATAGATAAATTTCATAATCATTAAAACCAAATTCTTTTAAAAGCTTTAAGCCTAAATTTAAAGTTCCTTTTATTTCTTCTTCTAATTGGTTTTCTCGACACCAGATATGGGCATCATCTTGAGTAAAACCTCGCACCCGAGTTAAGCCATGAAGAGTGCCAGAGCGCTCATAGCGATAAACTGTTCCTAATTCCGTATACCTTAAAGGCAAATCCCGATAACTATGAAGTTGGTTTTTATAAATTATAATATGAAAAGGGCAATTCATTGGTTTTACCTGATAATCATCAGTTTCTTCCGGATCAATTTCTTTTAAATGAACTGGCGGGAACATTGACTCGCGGTAAAAATTACTATGACCAGAAGTTTCCCAGAGATGAAAACGGGCTAAGTGGGGAGTAGAAACCAATTGATAACCATTTTTAAGATACTCGTCCAAAATATAATTTTCCACTATTCTCTTTAAGATTGCTCCTTTTGGCAGCCATAAAACTAAACCCGTTCCGACTTCTTCAGAAATCTCAAACAATTTTAACTGCGCCCCCAAAACCCGGTGGTCTCTCTTTTCAGCTTCTGCTAATTGATAAAGATATTGCTCTAATTCCTTTTCTGTTAAAAAAGCCAGCCCTTCTACCCGATCGAGCATCGGATTTGTTTCCTTGCCTTGAAAATAAGCACCGCTCACCTTAACTAATTTAAAACTCAAAGGCGCTTCTTTGGTGTTTTTAATATGAGGGCCTCTGCACAAATCAACAAATTCACCGGTTTGATATAAGCTTACTTCTTTGATTTTTTCTTTTTCCAAAGATTTTAAAATTTCCAGCTTATAAGGCTGATTAATTTTTTGGAAAAACTTTTTTGCTTCTTTAAGAGAAATCTTTGTCTTTTTAAAAGGCAGACCTTCTTGAATGATTTTTTTCATTGCCTCTTCAATTTTTGGCAAGTCCTCAGCATTGATTCTGATTCTCTTATTTTTATCAAGAATCTCAAAATCATAAAAAAAACCATTTTCGGTTTGAGGACCAATCCCAAAATTAACCTGATAACCGTCATAAACTCTTAAGACTGCCAAAGCCATAATATGAGCTAAAGAATGACGAATCGTTTCCAAAGAGTATTTTTGTGTTTTCATAGGAATTTAAAATCAAAAAAGATAATTTTAAAAGCCAATTATCTTTTATACTATAAAATAAAATTCGAAAAAAAACAAGGTTTTCTTGGGGAAAATTTTTGTCTCTTGTTTTTTCAGATAAAAATTGTTAATATTAAAAATATTTAGGGCGCCATCGTCTAGTTGGTCTAGGACACGGGGCCTTCAATCCCGCAACATGGGTTCAAATCCCATTGGCGCCGCCAGTCGTTGATGAACTGGTTAGGGTAAAGAGCTTAAGGGTTATAAAGCCAGTATGGTGAAAAAGGCAAGGTTTAGGGTAAAAATCCTTTTAACTCTTAACCCTAAAACAGGACAGGCTTCATTACCTTTTAACCATAGACCATACCCATTTTATTTTGATTATTAGTTA
>JAKJEG010000067.1 GCA_022705545.1 Patescibacteria group bacterium
TTACTCCAGAAAAAGCAATTGAAATTCAAAGGGATTTAAAGGTTGATATTATTATGGTTTTAGATGAATGCTCTTTAAATAAGGGCCCAAAAGCTAAAATTAAAGAATCAATGGAAAGAACTAATCAGTTTGCTAAACGGTCTTTTGCTCACTATCAAAAACTATTTAAAAACGATTCCAATCCTCCTCTTATTTTTGGAATTGCCCAAGGAGGGCCTTATGAAGATTTAAGAATAGCTTCCTTAAAATTTATTAATCAAATTCCATTTCATGGAATTGCTTTGGGCGGTGAATCAATTGGCTATGACTTTGAAAAAACTTTAATGATTTTGGACTGGTTAGAACCTTATATTGATCAAACTCGGCCTTTATATTCAATGGGAGCTGGTGCCTATCCGGAAAATGTAGTTGATTTGATTAAAAAAGGCGTTGATATGTTTGATTGCGTTAGTCCAGCCCGTTTAGCCCGCCATGGCGGTTTATTTAATGGAGAAATTATTTACCGAAATAACAATTTAAGTTTTTGTTCTGCTTTTGCCAAAGGGATTTTAAAAATCAGCAATCAAAAATTTAAAAATGATAAAGGACCAATAGATCAGAATTGCCAATGTTTAACCTGCCAGAATTATTCTCGGGCTTATTTAAGGTATTTATTGCTTCAAAAAGATCCTCTGTATTATCGTTTAGCGACTATCCATAATTTAAAATTTATGGTAAATTTAATTAAAGAAATTAAAAAATTTATCTATGACGACTAAAGATGTTATTATTATTGGTGGTGGTCCAGCAGGGTTGACAGCCGCTATTTACAGCAGCCGGGCTCTTCTTGATACTTTAGTCATAACTGGCGGAATTGAAAACTCTCAATTGTTTTTATCTCCCGGTATTGAAGATTATCCCGGTTTTTTAGAAATTATTAGTGGTTATGATCTTTTAAAGATAATGAGGAAACAAGCCGAAAAATTTAATTCAGAATTTTTGGATAAAAGAGTGATAAAAGTTAATTTGCTTGAATATCCCTTTTTGATTATTGACGAAAACGAAAATCAGTATTTTGCTAAATCTGTGATTATTGCCACCGGCGCTCATCATCGTTTATTAAACTTGGACAAGGAGAAAGAATTTATTGGTCGGGGAATTAGTGTTTGCGCTATTTGTGATGGTCCTTTTTATAAAGATAAAATAGTTGCGGTAGTTGGCGGTGGTGATTCAGCTGTTAAAGAAGCTCTTTACTTATCAAAATACGCCCAAAAAGTTTATCTCATTTATCGGCGAGAAAAATTAAAAGCGGCAGAATTGTTTCAAAAACGAGCAAAAGAGGAACCAAAAATAGAATTTTTCCCTAATTGCGAGATAGAAAAATTATTGGGAGAAAATAAATTGGAAGGCATTATTGTTAAAAATAAAAAAGAAGAGAAATCTCAGGAAATTAAAATTGATGGTTTATTTTTAGCCATTGGCTCAGAACCAGCAACAGAATTATTTAAAAATCAACTCGAAATTCTCCCTTCCGGCCATTTAAAAACTAATAACCTCGTTAAAACTTCTAAAGAGGGAGTTTTTGCTGCTGGCGATGTTATTGATAGTGAATACCGACAGGCAATAACCGCTGCTGGGTTTGGAGCAATTGCTGCCTTAGAGGCAGGGGAATGGTTGAAGTCCAATGAAAAAAAATAATTCTTCAAAAAATACATTTTTGCTTCATTGTTGTTGTGCTCCTTGTGCTTTACCAATGATAGAATATTTAAAAGGATTGAACATTAACCCTGATCTGTATTTTTCCAATTCTAATATTTTTCCTAAAAAAGAATTTGAAAAAAGGAAAGAAGAAGTGAAAAAAATTGCTGGTTTTTATCATTTGAATCTTATTATCGATAATTATCAACATTCTCGGTGGTTAAAATTCTTAAAAGAAAATTTAAATCAACCATTAGAAAATTATCCAGAAAACGGCCAACGATGTCAAAAGTGCTTTGAATTTCGGTTAAAAAATACTTTTGATTTTGCTCGAGACAATAATTACCAAAGGTGGGGAACAACCTTATCAGTTAACCGTTTCAAAGATACTGATTTTATTAATAATTTCTCTTTAGCAATTTCTAATAATGGTCCTCAATATTTTGTATTTTCTGTTTCAAAAAATGGTTTTTCAAAAGAAAGTTTAGAGTTAACAAAAAAATATCAAATTTACCGACAAAAATATTGCGGTTGTGAATTTTCTATAAATCATTAAAAATATGAAGAAAAAACAATCTCCCTCTATTAAAGTACTCAAAGAGAAAACATTTTTGAAAATGATTGAAAATTCTATTGGGGCTAATCTTTGGAAAAATAATTATGGAGAAAAAAATGGAAAAATCATTGATTTAACTCAA
>JAKJEG010000068.1 GCA_022705545.1 Patescibacteria group bacterium
GCTTTAAATTCTTTTCAAGAGGTTTTTGAAGTATTAAAAGAAAAGAAAAATCTTAAGAGAAAAATTTTAGTTTTAGGTGATATGCTGGAATTAGGAGAGTATTCTTCAATAGCTCACCAAAAAATTGGCGAAGAAACTGCAAAAATAGGGGATTATGTCTTTAGTGTAGGCAAAGAAATGAAATTAGCAGGCGAAATTTTTTCTCAGCAAAAAGGTGAAGATAAAGTTTTTTTCTTTGAAGATTCTTCTTCCTGCGCCAAAGCCACTGAAGAATTTATTCAAGCAGGGGATTTTGTTTTAGTCAAAGGCTCTCGGGGAATGCATTTAGAAATTGTTACTCAGAAAATCATGGCTCACCCAGAGCAGGCCAAAGAATTATTAACTTTTGATATAACATCATAAATATTTCATAGCGAGGGAAAAACTTACAACTTACAACTTATAACTTACAACTAACAACTAACAACTGACAATTTAATTGGTCTTAAAATTCTTGTTGTTTGCAACAAGGTTTGTCATTACGAGGAACGAACGAAGTGAGCGACGTGGCAATCTCTCTCCTTCTGTCATCCTGAGGAGCGTTAGCGACGAAGGATCTCTGGACTTGTTCCAGAAACCCTGACATTTCTCGCATTCGCGAGAGATTCTTCGGCCTTTGGCCTCAGAATGACAGGTGCCATTGAAAATTTTACTCAGATTTCTTGCTAATTTCTCTTTTTTTCTTTATAATAAATCCAATGAATCCCAAAGAGCCGTTATCGTCTAGTTGGTTTAGGACACCACCCTCTCACGGTGGAAACTCGGGTTCAAATCCCGATAACGGCACGGATTTTGGAATAATTATGAAAAAAAGAAAAGTTTTTTTATTTTGGTTTTTAATTATTTTCTTTTTAGGCGTTGCTTCTTGGTTGTTTTATTCAGTTTATTTAAAAACCTTTCCTGATTTTCCGATTATTTTAAGAAAAAATGATTTTGGTTTAAATGCTTTAATTGAAAGAACGTTTTTTCCTTATTTACTGTTGATTGTTTTTGTTTTTACAGCCATTAACCTTGGCTTATTATTTTTTTTCCAAAAGAAAAAATTTTTTCAATTTGCCGATTTGCGATTTTTTATTTATTTTCTTAATTTCTTTTTTTCTTTTTTGATTTTTATTTTATCCCTTCAAGTTTACTTTCTTAATATTTGAATTTCTGATAAAATAATATTAGTTATTAATTACTAATTACTAATTACTAATTACTAATCAATAATCATTAATCGTTAATATAAAATACTTCTATGAAACATTTTAAAAATCCTTTCGGTTTTACTTTAATCGAGCTTTTAATTGTTTTAGGAATTACAGCCACGGTTTCAGCTATTGGGGCAGGAATATATATCAATCAACAGCGAAATAAATTATTAGACACTACAGTCAACGAAATTGTTCAATTTTTAAATTATGCTCAACAAAAAGCGGTTAATCAGGAAAAAGGCTTAAATTGGGGAGTTAGATTTAGCAACACTGCTAATGATTATTATTCCTTGTATTCGGGTGATATCTATAGTACTTCAGAAGAAATTCATTATTTACCAGAAGGAATTCAATTCATTCAGCCAACCGATAACAACAATCTTGATGTTCTGTTTTTTAAATTATTAGGTACCAGCAGCGGCGGAACGATTATTGTTCAAGGTTATTTTGACCGCTACGTGATAATCAGAGTTATGCCTTCTGGTTTAATTACCTATGGTCTAGATAATCAAAACGTTTTGGGTTATGCTTGGAATTCTCGTGTTGGCTGGTTGGATTTTGGTTGTGTAGGTTGTAATGTTTTTACTCCTCAGGAACCCGGAGAGCTAGCTGGAATGGCTTATTCTAATAATGCCGGTTTTATTTTCTTGAATTGTCTTGATACCAATAGCTGTTCTAATGTTGATTTTAAAGTGCAAAAAGATATTAATGGTGATTTATCTGGCTGGGCTTGGTCAGAAAAATACGGTTGGATTTCCTTTAATTGTTTGACTGATGGCAGTTGTTCTCAATCTAATTATAAAGTGTCTATTAATCCAACAACCAAAGAATTCGAAGGTTATGCTTGGTCTCAAAATTTGGGTTGGATTTCTTTTAATTGTCAAACTGGCGGCTATACTGGAGAAAATATTTGTTCCCAATCAAATTATAAAGTTTATTTGAAGTAAATTTTCAATTTTCACTAATCAATAATCACTAATCAATGATTAATAATTAATGATTAATAATCGATGATAAGATTTAAGATTTAAGATGTAGATTTGAGATTTTATTTTTGAGATTTGAGATATTTATGAGGTCCTTCGTCGTTTCATTCGCTCGCAATTCAATTTTCAATGATTATTCATCG
>JAKJEG010000069.1 GCA_022705545.1 Patescibacteria group bacterium
CCGGCAACGACTGCAAACTTGAATAGTTTTTCCATTGGCTAATTTAACCTTTTGAAGATTAGGTTTTTGAAAATGTTGACCAGTTGGATTGTATTTTGATCTAACTTTTTTATAGGTAGAAGATTTAACTGAACCTTTACCACAAAGAGCGCAAATTTTTGACATATTAAATAAATTTAAAAGTTTAAATTGGAAAAAATTGGTCTTGTCGCCGCAAGATCGAATTCAGCTAAAACCCAAGTGGGTGTCCGCCCTTCTAACCCACGGGTTAGAAGAATTGGACTCCCTTGAGGATTCAAAATGACCTGAATCGTTTCTCGCTTTGACAAGACCAGTATCACGATAACATAAAAAAACTCAAAAATCAAATCATTCTAATCATTCTAAAATCCCATCAAGATTCACGTCATAAAGAATAGACTCATTGATTAATCGATAATTAATTATTTCTTCGGGCTGAAACCAAATATTAATTTCTTTTTCTGCTTCCTCAGAAGAACCAGAAGCATGAATCAAGTTTCTTACGGCCCGGTTATCTACATCAGCAACTTCATAAGAATCAATAGTAAAATCTCCTCTAATTGTTCCTACATCAGAAGACAAGGGTTCAGTTGAACCGGTAATTTTTCTCACTATTCCTACCGCATTAATTCCTTCAAATACCATAGCAATGACTGGTCCGCTGGCTAAATATTTTTTTAAAGAATTTAAAACTCTTTCTCCTATTTCTTCTGGATTATTGCTTGGCGGCTGAAGGCCCTTTTTCTTGTAAGACTCAATAGATTTTTGGCCGGCCTTAATTTTCCATTGAGGATCAATTAAATAATGCTTTTCTACCATTTCATCTGTTGGCACCACCATCTTTAAAGCCACTAATTTTAACCCAGTTCTTTCGTATCTTTTAATAATTTCTCCAATTAATCCCCTTTGGACACCATCTGGTTTGATTAAAACTAAAGTTTTTTCTTTTTTTCTGTCAGCCATATTTTTTCTTTAAATTATTTAATAAATCTTATTTAATAATCTTTAAATGGAGATCTTTTAATTGTTTTTCTTCAACTTCTGAAGGAGCGTTCATTAATAAATCCCGGCCATCTCCAGTTTTAGGGAATGCCATAACTTCTCTAATACTAGGTTCGTTTTCAAAAATCATCAATAGCCGGTCTAACCCTAAAGCAATTCCTCCGTGCGGAGGAGCCCCATAAGAAAAAGCTTCCAATAAGTGTTCGAATTTCTGATTTATTTCTTCTTTGGAATAGCCTAAAAATTCAAAAATAGTTTCCAGTAATTCTGGCTCAGAAATTCTGATTGAACCACCACCAACTTCGTAGCCATTTAAAACTAAATCGTACTGCTGAGCTAAAATATTATTGGGTTCAGTTTGAATTCGTTTTTGAAACTCTTCTAAAGTTTCCCCTTCTTTAAATTGAGGTCGGGTAAAAGGATGATGCACTGAATCCCATTTTTTTTCTTCCTCTTTCCATTCAAATAAAGGGAAATTAACAACAAAAAGAAAAGACAGCTCATCAGGATTGTTTTTATTTTCTCTTAAATCTGGCTTATCAGAATGATATTTGCTCATTACTTCCTGATAGCTTAAACGGGGGAAAGGAAAATGTTGAATTTTCTTTTCCGGATAAATTTTTGCTACTAATTCTTTAATAAGATTTTCAACTAAACCAAGAATTTCTTCTTGGCTGGTAAAACTCATTTCCAAATCAAGCTGAGTAAACTCTGGCTGACGATCACCTCGGGTATCTTCATCCCGGAAGCAACGGGCGAGTTGAAAATATCGTTCCAAACCGGCAACCATTAAAAGCTGTTTGTACTGCTGGGGACTTTGGGGTAAAGCATAAAATTTTCCCGGTTCTATCCTTGAAGGCACCAGATAATCTCTGGCTCCTTCTGGAGTTGATTTAGTTAAACAAGGAGTTTCTACCTCAATAAAATCTCTTTCCAGAAGATAATTTCGAATAAAATTATTCACCAATGAACGATGGCTAATGTTTTTTAATAATCTTTCTCTTCTTAAATCTAAATAGCGATATTTTAATCTTAAAGATTCCTTGATTTCTTTGCCATCAGTTGATAAATCAAAGGGTAAAACATTGGCTTCAGCTAAAATTGTTAACTTTTTAACAATAATCTCTATTTGGCCAGTTAATATTTTATCATTTTCCATTCCCTGGGGCCTTTTATTAACTATTCCTTCAATTTCAATAACCCATTCTGGCCGTAATTTTTCTGCCAGTTCATAAACTTCTTTATCTTGAGGTAAAAAAACTAATTGAACTTTGCTAGTTCTATCCCGAAGATCAATAAAAATAATTTTTCCATGATCTCTTCGA
>JAKJEG010000006.1 GCA_022705545.1 Patescibacteria group bacterium
CCCCGTCGAAGCACTGATGATGTCATTGGAAGAAATAAATAATTTAGCAAAGCAAGGTTATCTTTTCGTTGTTAATGGCGATACAAAAGAAATAGAAATAGGATACGAAAATGGAAGTAACAATAATCATCGTAATGATTCTTGCAAGGGGAAAGAGCCGGCTTAAGCCGGCTCTATTTTTATGATTTAATTGAATCCATTAATCATCTGAAGCCAAATTAACGACATCGCAAGTCGTTAATAACTGGTTAGGGTAAAAAATCCTTTTAACTCTTAACCTTTGACCCTAAACGATACGGGCTTCATTACCTTTTAACCATAGACCATACCCATTTTATTTTAGTTGTTAATTATTTCAATTCGTTAACTCGTTAATTCGTTAACTAAATAATAATGTCTAATCATTTAAAATCGAAAATTGAAAATTGAAAATTTATTACGTGGTATTTTATTTTTATTTGACAAATTAAAAAAAATTTGTATAATTATATTAAATTAAAAATATGTAAAGGCGAGAGAAACTTGAAAATAAAATTCAAAAGTTAGTTATTTTAAACAACCGTTTGGAATGGTTGTTTTTTCTCGCCAAAAAGTTCTTTGAAAATTTAAAAAACCAAAAATCAGAATAATTTTTCTGCTTTTAATGGTTATCCTAAGAGACAAATTTTTTTAGAGGATTTGATCCTGGTCCAGGATGAACGCTGGCAGCGTGGATAAGGCATACAAGTCGAACGACCCATCTACTTTTTAAGTATGTTGGGTAGTGGCAAACGGGTTAGTAATACCTTGGTACGTACCAGAGAGATGAGGACAGCTCATCGAAAGATGGGGTAATACTCAATGGTCCCAGTATTCTTTTAAGAGTATTGGGTAAAGCCGCAAGGCGCTCTCTGATCGGCCTAGGTCCCATCAGCTAGTTGGTGAGGTAATGGCTCACCAAGGCGATGACGGGTAGGGGGTGTGAGAGCATGACCCCCAACAAGGGCACTGAGACACGGGCCCTACTCCTACGGGAGGCAGTAGCCGAGAATCTTTGGCAATGGGCGAAAGCCTGACCGAGCGACGCTGCGTGTGGGAAGAAGGTCTTCGGATCGTAAACCACTTTTCTCGTTGAGGAAGCCGGTTTTTTACCGGTTGACGTTAGACGAGGAATAAGGGACTGCTAACTACGTGCCAGCAGCCGCGGTAATACGTAGGTCCCAAGCGTTATCCGGATTTATTGGGCGTAAAGTGTCCTTAGGCGGTTTACTCATCTTTAAGATGATTCATCTTTTGTTTAACAAAAGATGAACAAGTCCTATGTTAAAATCTTCGGCTCAACCGAAGAGCTGCATAGGATACTGGTAGACTAGAGGAAGAAAGAGGCTGGCGGAACGCACGGTGTAGGGGTGAAATCCGTTGATATCGTGCGGAACACCGAAAGCGAAGGCAGCCAGCTGGGTCTTTCCTGACGCTCAAAGACGAAAGCGTGGGTAGCAAAAAGGATTAGATACCCTTGTAGTCCACGCCCTAAACTATGGGTGCTAGCTTCTGGTAGTATCGACCCTATCAGTGGCGAAGCTTACGCGTTAAGCACCCCGCCTGGGGAGTACAGTCGCAAGGCTGAAACTCAAAGGAATAGACGGAAGCTCGCACAAGCGGTGGAACATGAGGTTTAATTCGAAAGCAAACGAAGAACCTTACCAGGGCTTGAAATTCCAATGAAATTCTGGCGAAAGTCAGAACCTCCGCAAGGACATTGGAACAGGTGCTGCATGGTTGAAAAGTCGACCCATTCTGAAGTAATTCAGAATGAAAAAACCGGCTCATAACGGTGGAACCCTTGTTTCTATTCATGAGATGAAGTAAAATATATTGAAGACAATTAATCATGAATTTAAGAAAATTAAAGGGTAATACCGTGGGAAGTACGAATACTGATTTTTGGAATTTTAAGACGAAGGAAGATATTTATATTTTTGGTCTGTGGTGCGCAGATGGATATCAACGAACAAGTAGTATAGGTTTGAGCAATACGGATTTGGATTTGATAGAAAGATTTCGAAAGTTTTTATTACAGATTTTTCCAAAAGAAAGATTAAAATTGAATATTTATGAACCTGATAATTACAAAAGACGAACAAAAGCTTACCATTTATACGTTAACAGTCGTCCATTATTAAGATTATTTAATGAAATAAAAAATAATTTAGTTGATGTTATATACGGAGATTTAATCGTACCGTATATGGCAGGGAGATTTGATGGAGATGGGTCAGTGGCAAAAAATTTTTATAGTGATTGTCGAATAGTATATAGTACTGAAGAGGAAGCAACAAAAGATTTAATACTTATTCAGTCCTTAGGTTTTTATAAAACAAAGATTTATCACTATAGAAAAGCTAAAACATTTTGCTTGTATTTTGCGAGATCAGAAACCAGAAAATTTCTTTATTTAATTTATCCTTATTCCTTAAAATTACAAAAATCAGTATTCGTACCCCGTAGAGACTTAATCTCGAAAAGGCCGTAGAGATTTCATTTAATGCAAACAATTAAATGAAACGCCGGTCCCCGTAAAATTTAACGGGTGATGGTATAGTCCATACCATTAGTAATAATGGATTAATATGGCCGTCAGCTCGTGGTGTGAGTTGTTCCCTTAAGTGGGGAAACGAGCGCAACCCCTGTTGTCTGTTACAAGTGTCAGACAAGACCGCCCAGCACCATTTTCTGGAGCATAAGCTAATAAATTAGCTATTATTCTAGAAAATTTAGAATTAATTAGTTCAAGAAAATGGTGCTGGGAGGAAGGAGGGGATGACGTCAAATCAGCATGGCCTTTATGCCCTGGGCCACACTCATGTTACAATGGAAAGTACAAAGCGTTGCCAAACCGTAAGGTGGAGCTAATCGCAAAAAACTTTCCTCAGTTCGGATTGAGGTCTGCAACTCGACCTCATGAAGCCGGAATCGCTAGTAATCGCGGGTCAGCTATACCGCGGTGAATACGTTCTCGAGCTTTGTACTCACCGCCTGTCAAGTCAAGGGAGCTGGGAACAGCCGAAGTCTAGCTTTTGCTGGATTAAGCTGGGCTCAGTGACAGGGGCTAAGTCATAACAAGGCACCGCTAGCGGAAGCTGGCGGTGAGACATTTATATTAAAATTTTATCTGTTTTAACAGATAAAGGTCGATCATCGTTGAGATGATGGGTGTTGGTCTCGAGGCCTTAAGCCGAGACCCTTGTCAAAATCATTTTAGTTTTGACAAGATTTCTCTTGGGATAACCATTAAGGGCAGAAGATTTTAAAAAAGAACCCATTGGGTTCTTTTTTTAAAATCTATTTTGACTCCTATTTAATCATTGAAGAATTGAAAATTGAAAATTCAAAATTTATTAATCTTGGTTGACAATCTTTGGTTATTTGTTATAATAAACCATTATAGATAATATGGCTAATAATAATCAGAACAATAATTTTAATAGCGGTTTAATTTTGTTAGTGGAGGACGATCCTTTTCTTTCTAGTGTTTTGCAATTAAAATTAGGAAAAGAAAACTTTAAAGTTATTCGGGCAAGCGATGGTGAAGAAGCTTTAGATATTTTAATGAATCAAGGAGTTAAACCAGATCTAATTTTATTAGATTTAATTCTTCCCAAAAAGAATGGTTTTGAAGTTTTAGAAACTATTCGTCAAGATCCAGTTTTAGAGCAATTACCAGTCATAGTAATTTCTAATCTAGGCCAGCCATCAGATGTTGAAAGGGGCAAATCGTTAGGAGTAATTGACTATTATGTTAAAGCCAAATTTTCTATTGATGAATTAGTTAGTAAAGTTAAAGAAGAATTATTAAAACTGAAACCAATGGTAGCTCAAAATCCTATTAGTAAACCTATCAATTAGGGTTAATGGCTGAAAAGAACAAAAAGAAAAAATGGAAGAAAAAGTTTTTAATGAGAAATTTTTTTTAGAAAAAGCTGTTCGATGGTTAAAAGAAGAAAAATATTCTCAGAAAAAATTAAGTCAAAAAAAATTAGATCAGTATTTAAAGCAAGATTTATTAAGAATTAAAAGAGGAGAGCCAATTGATTATATCATTGGCTTTTCTTATTTTTTAAATACTAAAATTGATTTAAAATACCGACCATTTATTCCTCGAGACGAGACAGAATATTGGGTAGAACAATCTTTTAGTGAAATCCGGGAGAGAATAAAAAATAATTCTCAAGAAATTAAATGTTTAGATATCTTTGCTGGTTCAGGTTGTATTGGTATAGCTTTATTAAAAAACTTCCCTTCTATTAAAGTTGATTTTATTGAGAAAAATAAAAATTTTTTAAAACAAATAAGGATTAATCTAAAATTAAATCATATTGAAACCAAAAGAAGCCGGTTAATTCAATCCGATGTTTTTTCTCAATTAAAAAAGAAAAAAAGGAGTGATTATTTATATGATTATATTTTTGCCAATCCTCCTTATCTTTCACGCAAGAGAAAAAATAATAAAAATAAAAAAAATAAAATTAATTCCAATGTTTTAAAATGGGAACCATCTCAAGCGCTTTTTTCTGGGGGAGATGGTTTATTTTGTATTAAAAAATTTTTCAAGGAAGCCAAAGAATTTCTTAAAACTGAAGGAAAAATTTATTTGGAATTTGATTCTTGGGAGAAAAAAGATATTGAAAAAATAATTAAAAATTATAACTATTCTTCTCTAAGATTTTTTAAAGATCAGTATAACAAGTGGCGCTATTTGAGCTGTAGTTTTGAAAATAATAAATGATTGACTTTTATCCTTAAGTTCAAGAATTTTCAATGTTTGGACAGCGTAAATCAATTAACGACTTGCGATGTCGTTAATTGAATCCATCTTTTCTTTCTATCAAAAAAATGTTATACTAAAAATAGTTATTTTAAAACTTTTTAAAAAGGGGTGATAAAAAATGTTATTAAGGGCCGATGGTATTGAATATGAGATTGAAAAAAAGGGGGATGAGTTAATCTTAAATATTTATACTCATAATTTACTTAATGAATCAGTTGTTTTGCAATGGTTATGGACAAAAGAAGGAGTACCAAAATTAGTTGGGATTTTTCCTCATAATGAGCAGCCAACAGATTATCTAGGAGTTAGTGTTTCTAATTTAGAAGAATACAGCAATTTTGCCAGAAAAAAATTTTTAGAGTTTGAAAAGAAAAATCAAGGGTAGATTAAAAATATTAAAAGATAAAAAGAGTAAAAAGTAAAAAAGGTAAAAATAAAAAAGAGGCAGTTTCGATGCCTCTTTTTTTTATTATAATTGCTTTTCTTTTTTATTTTCTTTCTTTTTCTTCAGCTGTTAATTTCTTAATTAATTGATCAGCCGCCTCAGGATATTTTTCCATTATTTCCGCCAAAACTTTTCTGTCTAATTCAATATTTTTTTCTTTCAGCTGATGAATAAAATCCTTGTAATTAATATTTTTATTTTTTAAATAAGCATTAATTTTAACAATCCACAGTTGTCTTTTTTCTCTCTTTTTTCTTTTCCTGTCATTAAAGGCATGAGAATAAGCATGAAGTAAAGCCTCCCGGCCGGCTCTTTCTTTTGATTTTCGGCCATATTTAAATCCTTTAGTTTCTTTTAAAACTTTTCTTCTTTTCTTTTGAGCAATGACTCCTCCTTTTACTCTTGGCATATTATTATCCTAAATTTTTAAGTATTTTATTTTTTTTATAGCCCCAATTAACTGTTTTTCTTCTTGCTCTTTTAGTTTTTGTGGAATCAACAATACGAGTATGGCCAATATGAGATTGGCGTCGCAGAATTTTTTTATTTTTAGTGACTTTTATTCTTTTTTCTAATAAATGATTGGTCATTTTTTCTGTCATAAACTTATAGATACGGAAAACCCGTTAGGGGTTCTCTTTAAGGGCTGGATTATTTTATATGATTTATTTATTTTTGTCAAAAATGTTTTGATTTTTTGTTCTGCTAAATCAAAATGGGCTTTTTCCCGGCCCCTTAAAAAAATTTCTATTCTTACTCCTTTTCTGTCTTCTAAAAATTCATTGATTTTTTTCGCTTTCACCTCCAAATCATGGTCCCCTTCATTAAATCCTATTCTAATGTTTTTAAAGATATTTTGCTTGTTTTTTAATTTCTTTTTTCTTTCTTCCTTTTCTTTTAAGTATTTTTCTTTTGCCCAATTGCCTAATTTATAAATTGGTGGTTGGGAATTTTTAGTTATTTCTATTAAATCTAAATTTCGCTCTTTTGCTATTTTTTGAGCTTCTTCAAAACTAACAACGCCTATTTGTTTACCCTTTTCGTCTATTAAGCGAATTTCTTGCAAGATAAAAAATATAAACTAAATTAATTATTAAATTAAAAACTGAAAAAGAAATTTTGTGGAGATGGTGGGAATTGAACCCACGTCTAAAAAGGTATCTTTAAACTTCTCTACGAGGGTAGTTAATTTTTATTCAGGTCAAAAAGGAAAATTAACAAACCTGCTTTTGACTGCCTGTCTTATTAATCTCATAATTCCGACAGGAAGAACTATGAGATTTACGAATCAAGATGAATTCAACTATCTCCCGAATGATTCAACTATCTCCCGTGCTCCCCGCTATTTTGCCTAAAAAATGTTAGGCATAGGCGAACGCAGGAAATACTGTTTTTTTGTTGGCATTTTTAATGTCCTCTCGATTATTTAATGAGGGGACGAGAGTTCCTCACCTCGCAAAGTTTAAAGACTTTGCTTTTTATCAACGCCGATCATCCCCAAACATTACCCTTTTTGGCTTTTTCTATTCTTTTTTTATTTTCTCGGGTTTTAATTTTTAATCTTTTATCAAATTTCTTCTTCTTTTTAGCTAAAGCCAAATCTACCTTTATCAATCCATTAGTATCATTATACACTCTTAAAGGGATTAATGTCAAGTGTTCTTGCTTTATTCTGTTTTTTAAGCGGAGAATTTCTGATTTTTTTAACAGCAGTTTTTTATCTCTTTCCGGATTGTCTTTTGAAGAAAGATTATTAATCTGATAGGGAGAAATATGAAAATTAATCAGATAAACTTCATTGTTTTTTATCATACCATAGCTGCCCTTTAAACTGCCTTTGCCGGATCTTAAAGATTTTACTTCAGAACCAGTTAGCACTATCCCGGCTTTTTTGGTCTCTAAGATGTCATAATCATAGTAGGCTTTTTTATTATTTATTAGTTCTTGAGTAATTTTTTGTTTCATTTTAATGATTTTTGGTGGATTTAAATTTTTAAGACAACAGCCCATCGAAAATTGAAAATTCAATTAACGACAATCGCAAGTCGTTAATTTAACATTTAAACATTTTGAAATTGATTAAAAATTGAAAACTTAATTAACGACATCGCAAGTCGTTACTTTGTAACGACTTGCGATGTCCGAACATTAATTGATAATTAATAATCAATAATTGATAATTCCTTAAATGTTTCTTTATCTTCTTGAACCTAAGCTGCTATAAGAAGTAGATTATTGTCTATTTGATGTTAATCATCAGGTTTTAATGATTAACAAGGTAAAAGAAAATCATTCGAATTTTAGAAATTTTATTATATCATATTTTAGCTAGTTTATCTAATTTGACAGAATGAAGAAAATGAATTATAATATAAATATAGCTCTTTAATAAATTTTAAAAAGGAAGGTGTATAAAAATGCAAAATCAAGAAAAATTTTATGGTAATCGGAACGAGGTTAGATTAGGTAAGGTACCGGCAGATAAAGTCAGTATTCAAATTTTAAATGAAATTTTTTGTCAGAAATTCGGATATTGTTTTCCTTGTGAAAACGGAGAGGCTTGGGTTGTAGCCAGAAAGATTAAGCCTCAAAAAGGATGTAAAGGAGGATTTTCGTTATGAGTATCAAGGATATGAGTACCAAGGATTGGAAGGCAGTTCTATTTTTGAATAATGGTAAAGCAGTCTATTGGCTCCCAAAGACCAACAAATTTTTGTTATTGGAAAAAAATGGGCTTTGTTTGGCAAAGCCTACTGAGGAGGAAGTAAAAGAAATTTTTAATAGTTTGGTTTGGGAAGGAGAGGAGGAATGAAGAGAGGGAAAAAATATAAAAAGAATAAAAAGAGATTATCAAAAGAAGAAAAAAATTGTTTTTGGGACAATGAATTATTGTCTCAGATGAATCGGTGGTTTGGACAAGAAAAAAATAGAGAAGTAAAATTTATTGATGAAAGTGTAAAGGTTGATAATTAAAATTTTAGAGGCGGCTTGAAGCCGCCTCTTTTATTTTATATTTAAAGACTTGACATTTTAAAAATTATTGCTATAATTATAAAAATTTCAATAATGAATAAAAATTGCCAAAAAAGCAAAAAGAGGAAGTGAGTAGCTTAGGTGTTTTTGATTTCTAAACGCTACCACTTCGGTGGCGTTTTTTAATCGAAAAAACTTTGATGGTTAAGGATGGTTAAGATGGAAAAAGTGGCAATTGCTCTTTGACAATTTAATAAATAAAATAAAAGGGTAAAAACGCAAAAATTAATTAACCTTCCCATTTTTTCTTTCTAAAGATGGGAAAGTTGTCAATAAGGGCAGGTGGTGGATGCCTTGGCACAGTAAGGCGATGAAGGACGTGGCGTAGCTGCGATAAGCTTCGGGGAGGTGTGTAGCAACCGACGATCCGGAGATCTCCGAATGGGGAAACCTAATGCGGTGTTAAATCGCATTGTCTAATACTTTAGTATTAGATGCATACCTGGGGAAGTGAAACATCTCAGTACCCAGAGGAAAAGAAAACAAAATTTCAGTTTTTTACTTTCCTAATTTAACGAACTGATCAGAAGGAAAGTTAAAAACTGATGTGATTCCCTTAGTAGTGGCGAGCGAAAAGGGAAAAGTCTAAACCAATAGTTTTAGTTTTACTAAAACTATTGGGGTAATAAGAAAAGAACCGGAGTTTGACTCGAAGATAAAAAAATAATTAGTTGAAAGACCTGAAAAGGTCTGCCAAAGAAGGTGAAAGCCCTGTAAACAAAAATTATTTTTAATCTTCTGTTCTTTTCTTGAGTACCTCGATGCCAGAAAACATTGGGGGAAATTTCCGGCACTACTCCGGAAAGACTAAATACTTACTGTGACCGATAGTGAACTAGTACCGTGAGGGAAAGGTGAAAAGAACCCCGGTGAGGGGAGTGAAATAGAACCTGAAACCACTTTGCCTACAAGGAATCGGAGGGGTAACCTATAATGGTTTACCCTGACGGTGTGCCTATTGAAGAATGAGCCGGCGAGTTTATATCCGCTGTTTGACTAATTCGCTAAAAGCGAAATAATCAAAGGGAAACCGAGTATGATAAGTGCTCTCTTTTCTATTTATCTTTGGCTGTAAAGCCAAAGATAAATAGAAAGAATAGTGGATATAAGACCCGAAGCCAGGCGAGCTTGCCATGGCCAGGATGAACCCCGCAGAAATGCGGGAGGAGGTCCGAACCCGTGAGTTGTGCAACACTCTGGGATGAGCTGTGGTAAGAAGTGAAAAGCTAATCGAGCCTGGGAATAGCTGGTTCTCCCCGAAATAGCTTTAGGGCTAGCGGTCTATTTATCCTAATGGGGGTAGAGCTCTGGATGGTGTGTAGAGGGCGAAAGCTCAGCTCACCAACCAAACTACGAATACCATTAGATTATGATAGGCTAGTCAGACTGTGGGGGCGAAGCTCCATGGTCGAGAGGGTATGAACCCTGATCGCCGTCTAAGGTCCCTAAATTTCAGTTAAGTGCAAAGCAAGGTAGTAATTTCTCTTAGACAACTAGGAGGTTGGCTCAGAGGTAGCCATCCTTTAAAGAGTGTGTAACAACTCACTATTCGAACCTGTTTATCAGGGAGAGAGATTGCGCCGAAAATTTATCGGGGCTTAAACTGAATACCGAAGATGCGATCTAATATCACTTTAAAGTGATATTAGAGGTAGGGGAGCGTTTCCTAAGCGCTGAAGTCTAAGGCGTGAGCCGGGATGGAGCTTAGGGAAGTGAGAATGCCGGCATGAGTAACCACAATCCACCTGAGAACGGTGGACTCCGTAAGCCCAAGGTTTCCTTGGCAATGGAAATCAGCCAAGGGTTAGGCGGTCCTAAGGTGATGGCGAAAGCCGCAGCTGATGGACAGCCGGTTAATATTCCGGCCCTTCCTTTTTCTTTTTTTCGATGGGGGGACGAAAGAGAGTAGATTGAATGCTTTAGTGGTTTAGCATCCTTGATCGAGGATGAAGTTTAGGTAAATCCGAACTTCTGTCTTTAATGACAAATCCCAGAAAAAAGGCGAGACGAGGAGTTATCCTTGTCAAGTTGATCGAGCCTCTTTCCGAGAAAAACCTCTAAGATATGAGAAAAAGGAATCCGTACCAAAACCGACACCGGTGGGCGAGGCGAGTAGCCTCAGGAGAACGAGTGATTCCTCCTTAAGGAACTCGGCAAAAAAGCGGGCGTAACTTTGGGATATGCCCTCCCTGGACCAGGCGCGCAAGCGCTTCGGTGCAGGGCGCAGTGAAAGTTTCCCTGGCGACTGTTTACCAAAAACACAGGTCCCTGCGAACCCGTAAGGGGATGTATAGGGGCTGAGGCCTGTCCGATGCCAGAAGGTTAAGACTGGCGGTTAAATTTTCCTTTTAGGAAGATTTAGCTGACTAGTTCAAGCCCTGGTCAATGACAGCCGTAACTATAACGGTTCTAAGGTAGCGCAATTCCTTGTCGGGTAAGTTCCGACGCGCATGAAAGGTATAACGACTGGGGAACTGTCTCAAGGAGGAGCTCGGTGAAAATGCGTTTCCAGCGAAGACGCTGGGTACCCGCAGCTAGACGAAAAGACCCTAGGA
>JAKJEG010000070.1 GCA_022705545.1 Patescibacteria group bacterium
TAAGAACCCAAAGCCAAAATATTAGCACCGGCTTTTGCTCCTTCAAGAGCAATTTTCTCATCAACTCCTCCGTCTAATTCAATATCTATTTTGGGATATTTTTGTCTTAAAATTTGAATTTTATCTAAAACAAACCAATGAAATTCTTGGCCAGAAGGACCGGGATTAACTCCCAATAAAAGAACATATTTTACCCTGCCGCTTTTTAAAAATTCATCAATAAATTTTAAATCAGTGTAAGGATTAAGAGCCAAACCTATTTCAATTTTATTTTCCTGACAAACTTTTTCTAACAAATCAAAATTTTTAATTGATTCAATATGGAAAATAAGTCTTTTGGGTTTAATTTCTTGCCAACGGTAAACTTCTTCTTCAGGATATTTCACCATTAAGTGAGCCTCAAATCTATCCCTTAACCATTTAATATCTTTTAATCTTAAAGGATCAGCCCAATTTTTAAAATCAGTAAACCGACCATCACTCACATCAACTTGAAAAATCTCAGGAAAATCTTTTAAGATTTTAAGCCTTTCCTGAAATTTTTTAAAAGTTTTAACATTAACAACAGGAACTATTTGAATCATTAATCAATAATTTATTTAAAATTTTCTTTTTCGATTTGTTTAATTTTTCTCACTCGACGTTGATATTTTTTCTCTTGGGAAAATTTACTGCTTAAGGCCTCTTCCACTATCCGAAAAGCGGTATTTTCATCAGTTAAATCACCAGCCAGAACAAAAACATTTAAATTGTCTTCTTCTTTACCCCTTTTGGCTAAATAGCCAGAAAAAACCAAACCCGCTCTAACACCTTTAAATTTATTTGCCACAATATTCATTCCTAATCCACTGCCGCAAATTAAAAACCCAGTATCTTTTTGGGGTTTTTTTTGAACCGCTAGAGCCACTTTCCTTGCCCAATCAGGATAATCATCGTTTTCCTCAAATTGAAAATTGCCTAAATCTTGGTAGGAAATCTTCTTGCTATCTAAATACTCTTTAATTTTCTCTTTCAAATAAAACCCCCGATGATCAGCCCCTAAATAAATCATATTAATGTCTTAAATCTTTCCCCTATTTTACCAAATTTAGCCAATAAGTCAAAGCAGAAAAAGTTATCTAATCAGCAAGGCAGTTTAATATCTTTTTTGTATCCTCGTACCTTTCATAATAACCACCATTTAAAACAATGATTAAAATTTGATAATCTTTATATTGAAAAAGAGAGATAATTCCTCCTTGATCATTATCCAATAAAAAACCTGTTTTTCCGCCCAAAAACTTCTCGTTTTGAGTAAATATATTACTATTATAAATTGTTTTATTTTGTTGAGAATTTAATTCCTCAATGGTTATTTTATCAAAAACAGTGACTTTAAAAATTTCTGGATGCTTTTCTAAGATATAATGAACTAATTTCTCTAAATCAGCTGCGGTTGAACGATTGGCTAAGTTAAGGCCAGCCGGATCAACAAAATAAGTTTTCTCCATTTCTATTTCTTTGGCTTTTTTGTTCATCAAGCTCACAAATTTATTTATCCCTAATTGTTCTGCAACAGCCATAGCAGCATCGTTGCTCGAAGAAACCAACATTCCATCAATCAAATCACTAATCTTATATTTTTCACCTGTTTTAAAGTCCCCAAAATTTCCATAGGCTGCTTCCGCCCTTGAGGAAATCACAATTTCTTGATTTTGATCAAGATATTCTTTACCAATTACAGCGGTCATTAATTTAGTTAAAGAAGCAATCGGCGCTATTTCTTCTTTATTTTTTTCGAAAAATATTTTCTCAAAATCTAAAATTTCGGCTAAACCAATGCTGCTTTTAATTTCTTTTTGGCAAACAAGAGAATTTAAAAATTTATATTCTTCAATCGATCTTAAATCCTTTATGTCTAAATCCTTTATTTCTGCTCTTAAAAAATTATTGCTAGATCCTGAAACTGTTTTATTAATAATTTCTATCTCCTTAGCCTGACTAAGAAAAAATTGAGTAATCACGATTAAAATAATGAAAAAAATAAAAATTAAATATTGATAAAAATTTTTTAGCATAAATAAAATTATTCTTTTTCAAAAAGAAAATCTATTGGATTAAAATAACCTAAAGAAAATAAAGGGTCAGGCGCATAACGATAGCAATAATTATTTTGTCCCTTGCTATCAACGCACTTCTTGCCTCCTTGAGGATTTTCTAAAACCGGTGCTGTCTTAATTTCAAAGTGAAGATGAGGATTTAAAATATCTGAACTCTTGCAACCATTTTCAGATATCCGCC
>JAKJEG010000071.1 GCA_022705545.1 Patescibacteria group bacterium
TATGTTGGCCTATCGTTATTTGGGTAAGGAAGAAGCTATTTTGATGGCCACTGCCCCTTTATGGATTATGATTTCCACTAGTGCTTGGAATCCTTTTCCTATGACTTTTATTTCTTTAGTAATTTTAATAATTATTAAAGAGTTTAAAAAAAGCAAAGAAGTTCAATCAATAAAATTATTTATCATGGCTTTGGTTGCTGCTTTAGCTTTTCACTTTTCCACCGCTTTTGCCATTTTTTATCCAATCCTAATTTTGTTTAGTTTATATCAGCATCGAATTAAGTTAGATTGTAAAAAAATTTTAACCATGCTAGTTGGCTATTTGATCCCTTTTATTCCCCAAATGATCTTTGAGTTAAGGCATAACTTTATTGAATTAAGAGCTGTGCTGGCTTACTTACAAAGTGGTCAAACACAAAGTTTTAATTTTGCCAAAATGCAAACTGTGTTAAAAACAATTTATGACGATTTCAAATTTGCCGTCATTCCCAGTACTCATTTTCCCAATCTAGAAATATTTGACCATTTATTTCTTATATTTTTTATCCTTTTGGCTGTTAGCGCTTTTTTTACCAAGCGGGCTAATAGAATCAAAACCACTGGTTTTAAATTAACTTTAACTGCCGAATATTTGTTTTGGCCAGTTTTGGCCTTGATCGGCTATTCTTTTTTGCACTTTAACATTTGGTATGTTTTAGCGTTGACCCCCTTATTTGTCATGTTTGCCGGCGATGTTTTAAGAGCTCAAAGTAAAATAGTTCGTTCAACATATCTTGTTTTAATGTTTATTTCATTATTTTTGAAAGTAGATTATTTTTTATCGACCAATCAATATCAGTTGAGTCAAGCCAGTTCTTTTTTAAGTCCGAAAATTAATGCTATTAACCTTATTAGAAGTGATGCTAATGGTCAAGCATTTAATTCTTATCATTATGCTCCAGATATATATGATTTCCCTTATCAATATCTATATTTTTGGCAAGCACTCAATGGTCAACCTTTACCGGTAGAATTTACTTATCAAAAAGGTGAAACTAACTACATTGTGCAAAAAAAGGAGTTATTGAATTATTTTAGCGAGCAACAAATGAGTGGAGATGCTGCCATAAGTTATTTTATTGTTGAGCCAGCATCAGTAAAACAATTTCAAGACAATTGGTGGGGAAATTTTGGCATTAAAGATCCTGCCAGCTTAGAAAAATTACCAAGCACTTCAGCTTTAGAAATTTATAAATACAAATTAAACTAAAAATATGATAAAACTTTTTTCAAAAACTTATATTTTACTTGTTTTATTACTTTTAGTTTTCGAAAGCTTTTTATTTCCGTTGCCGAAATTTTTGGATGGGAGAGTATGGTTGGTTTTAATGGGCATATTACTATTTTTATTAAGAGTTAAAAAAATCAAGTTAATTAATCAAAAAACCAGCAATTTACTTTTTGGGGGGCTAATTTTATTAGGCACTTTTTCTCTAAGTCTGATGCTAATGGAAGCATTTTACGGATTTCAGTACGTAGAAAAAACTCTTTCATTATCATATTCCAGATTTTTTTATCTCACATTAGCAGTGGCTGTCGTTGTTGTTTATGCTCAATCTTTTTATTTTTCAAAAAAAGTGATTAAAGTCGATCTTTTTTTTCTACCTTTGTTTTTAACGTTAGCAGCCTTTTTTCTTTATCTTAGAAATAATCAACTATTTAGATTAATCATTACCGACGACCATTTGGTTGAATATTCTCAATTTTTTTTGTTACTATTTTCCTCAATAATTTGTTTATTTTTGAGGAAATTTTGGTGGTCAAAGGAACGTTTTTTAGGGATCTTGTTTTTATTATTAGCCATTGGTTGTTTTTTTGTTGCTGGAGAAGAAATTTCGTGGGAGCAAAGACTTTTTAATATAGAAACACCAAAAGAATTAGCGGAAATTAATACGCAAGAAGAATTAACCATCCATAATATTGGTTTTATTTTTGGTTTTGTCTATCGAGCTTACATGGTAATCGGTCTAGTTGGTAGTACGGCCTGGTTATTTTTTAAATATTTAAAAAAATATCTATCTTCCAGAGTGAAACGAATTTTGAGCAATCTTATTCCAGACTGGTATTTATCTCCGTATTTTGCTGTAGTCTTTTTTTATAACTTTGAACGTTTTTATTTAAATCCAAGAGCTGGCGAAGAACTATGGGAGGAGCCGATGGAGTTATTGCTCTTTTTAGTAATGAGCATCTTTTTAA
>JAKJEG010000072.1 GCA_022705545.1 Patescibacteria group bacterium
AGCCAAGGTCATTGTTTTTTTAGCAGAAAATTTGAATAACTGATAGGCAGTTTGCTGCAAAGTACTGGTAGTAAAGGGAGGCAAAGGCTGGCGTTTAATTGGTTTTTCTTGAATGGTTAAAATTTTATTTTCTCCTCGAACAATATCAGCCTTAATTTTTTCTCCTTCCTCTTTATCTTTTAAGTCTAATTGTTTTAGAAGGTGATCGTTAGTTTTAAAAAGTTCAGCTTTTATCTCTATTTTCTCTTTCTTTAGGGGAGAAAAAATTCCATTAAGAGAATAATAAATTTGGGGTTGGAAATTATTTCTTTCTTTTTCTCTTTCAACTATTAAGCGTAAAGCTGGTGATTGAACTCGACCAGCCGAAAGCCCTTTTAAAACTTTTTTCCATAAAAGGGGAGAAAGCTCGTAACCAACCAAGCGGTCTAAGATTCTTCTGGCTTGTTGGGCATTAACCAAATCAAAATTAATTTTTTGAGGATTTTGAAGGGCTTCTAAGATAGCCGATTTAGTGATTTCATGAAAAACAATTCTCTGATAAGATTGATCATCAAGTTTTAAAGCTTCAGTTAAATGATAAGCAATTGCTTCTCCTTCTCTATCAGGGTCAGTGGCTAAAAGGACTTCATCAGCTTTGGAAGCAAGTTTTTTTAACTGGCTAACTGTTTTCCGGGCTTTCATTGGGATAATATATTGGGGCTCGAAATTGTTATTAACATCAATCCCTAATCTTGATTTAGGCAAATCTCTAATATGACCATAACTAGCAGCTACTTTAAAATTCTTATCCAAAAAGTTAGTAATGGTCTTCATTTTTGTTGGTGATTCAACAATGACTAATTTCATAAAAATAATAGTTTAATCTTTTTTATAATACTGACCTTCGAAATTTTTAATTAAATCTTTGATTTCTAATTCTGAAAGAATGGTTAATATTTCTTTTGCTTCAAAATTAACTTGTTTAAGAATTTGATCAAAGTCAGTTGGATAATCGGAAGAAAGGATATTATAAACCTCTTTTTCTTTTTCTGTCAATAGAGAGAGTTTGTTTTCTTTTAACAAAGAGGTTTTTGGAGATTGAAAATCAAATTCTTCTAAAATATCATTAGTTGAAATGATCAGTTTGGCGCCATTTTGGATAAGGCGGAGACAGCCCAAAGAACTTTGATTAAAAATAGAACCGGGGAGAGCAAACACTTCCCGGTTTTGTTCTAGGGCAAAATTAGCAGTAATTAAAGCTCCGCTTTTTTCCGGGGCTTCAATTACAATAGTGCCTCGGCTTAAGCCAGAAATAATTCGGTTTCGCCAAGGAAAATATTGTTTAAAAGAAGGAGTGTTTAAAGGATATTCAGAAATCAAAAAACCATTTTTTTCAATTTCCCGGCCAATATTATAATTACCCCGGGGAGTAATTTGATCAACGCCTGAGGAAAGAACGGCCATTGTTATTCCGTTGTTTTTTATACATAATTGATGACTAAAAGCATCAACTCCATAAGCCAGACCGCTAACAACTAAAACATTTTGATTAACTAATTCAGAAATGATTTTTTCTAAAACTCTTTTCCCGTAGAGAGTGATTTTTCTTGTGCCAACAATAGCTAAGGGCAAATAAGTTGAAAAAAAAGAAGAAAAATCTTTCCTTTGATATTTTTCGCTTTTAAGATAAAGGCCAAGAGGGGGAGAAGGAATTTCTTTCAATAAAGAAGGGTATTCTTCTTCCCAATAAGGAATAAAATCAATATTTTGTTTTTGAAGTTTTTCCCATTCTTTAAAAGGATCTATTTTATTTTCTGCGTTTTTGGTAATTTCTTCAAAGGCGGTAATAAAAGAAGGATATTTAAGAAGAGATGAATAAATCTTTAAAAAGTCGTTTTTAAAAACAATGTTTAAGGCGTTGAGATAAATTTTTTCTTCTAATAAATTTGAAGAGGGGATTTTTAACTTCATAAAATTTATTATATTATCTCATTTTTTAAAAGAGTTTTCCAACCATTGACAAGATAGAAATTAAGTGGTATTATTTGCTTTAGCAAATTGAAAAGAAAATATTATATAGAGGTGATTGGAGTGAAAAAGATAATTATTGTTGTTTTAACGTTAGTGTTGGTTTTTTTGGGGACTACTGCTTATGCTCAAGAGTATACTGTTGAAGATGCTAATCGTGAATACCAAGAATTAAGAACAAATCTCCAACAATATTTAAACAAAAA
>JAKJEG010000073.1 GCA_022705545.1 Patescibacteria group bacterium
TCAGTGGGGTTAGCGGAAAAAATTTATGAAAGTTTAAATAATAGCCGTTCTTTAGAATATACTCCAGAAAATTACGCCATTGATATTACTCCCTATGGATTTGATGAGACAAGCACTATTAATGAAGTTGGTGATTGTTTTTCTCAAAAAAAAGAATTTTCTAAAATTCATCGTTTAGAAGACGAAGGGATTGTTAATGCCGCTTTAATTAAAACTATAAAAGGATTGGCTAATGACTTATTAGGCCAATCAATTTTTGATTTTAATGACCTTGATGTTAATATTTTTGGCAAAAAATATGAAGATAAAAATTATGTATTTTTTCCTTATACACAATATATCCAGCCTAGTTTAATTAGCGTGCCATTAGATATTAAAGTAAGCAGTTGGGATAAATATCCTTTAGATATAGAACCTCCGGATACAGGAAAAGAAAAGTTAATGGCTTTTGGCCAAAGAGTTGCTGTAGATGTGACAAAAATTGCCATCAAACAATTTATTCAAAAAACAATTTCTACAAATTCTTTAATAACGATTGTTCAAAATGTAAGAAGTCAGATTAAAAATTTAGAGGCTTTTGCTCGTTTTGCTAGTAATGGAAAAGTTGATATCTCTTTGGAAAAAGAAATAAGTGACAAAATATCATCTAATCCCGAGATCGTCCCGCTTATTAACTTAATGAAAAATGCTGAAGCTTCTGTAGATGAGGCAAAAAATTCTTTGAGTCAAGAATGGAAAGAAAGAGAGGAATGGGAAGACCAAAAAAATAAAGAACTTTTTGATGCGACAAAAAGAAAAGAAAAATTAGATGTTGATTCTTATTCTTCGGATAAAAACGAAGAAATTATTTTTGACCAAATTGAAAAAGGGGCGAAGGAAATTATTTTACCTAAAGAGGAAGAGAAGGAATCATTTGTTGCCGAAGGGAGTGTGGTAATTAACGAAATTTATCCTTGGCCAAATACACAAGAAAAAGAATGGATCGAACTTTATAATACCACCTCTAAAAAAATTGATTTGAAAGATTGGACGATTGAAGATAATACGGGCCGGCCGATTAAATTAAATGGTTTAGTTATAGAACCACGTAAATTTTTAGTTTTAGAACAAGAAAAAAATTTTACTTTTAATTTAAATAATCAAGGAGACATTTTAATTTTAAAATATAAAGGAGAAATAATAGATAAAATGGCTTATGGTGATAAAGGGGAAGCTCCTTTTGCATTGAAAAGTTGTTCTTTAGCGCGTTTTTTTGACGGTGAAGATAGAGATAATGACCGAATAGATTTTTATTTAACCATTACTCCCACTCCTGGAGAAAAAAATAAAATTACTCCGCTGCAAGAAACAGAAGAGGAAAACGAAGAAAATTCAATTAATTCTTCTTTAAGTTCTAATTCAAATTCAAATTCAAGTTCAAGTTCAAGCTCTAACTCTAATTCAGGTTCAAGCTCTAACTCTTCTTCTTATACTAATTCCGGAAATAGTAATAGCCAATCAATTGATGAAAATGAATTTAAAGAATACGAATATTTAGATGTGGTTATTAGTGAGATTGCTTGGATGGGGACAAAGGCCTCTCCTCAAGACGAATGGTTTGAGCTTTATAATAATACTAACAGCCCTATTGATTTAACTGGTTTCTCCCTTAAAGCGCTTGATGGTTCGCCGGAAATTGCTTTTTCGGGCATTATTTCTCCTCATTCTTATTTTCTTTTAGAAAGGGGCGATGATAATACCATAAAAAACATTAAAGCCGATCAAATTTATACTGGTAGTCTTTCTAATGACGGAGAATATTTAATTTTAAAAGACGCTTTTTCTAATATTATAGATATAGTTGATGCTAAAAACGGATGGCCAGCCGGTAATTTAAGCGGACGTTCTTCTATGGAAAGAATAGAATTAGACGAATCGAGTATTTTAGCCAATTGGCATACATTTTCCGGCATTCCTTTTGGTCGTGACGCTTTGAGTAATGATATTTTGGGTACCCCTCGCAGAGAAAATAGCCCTTATACACCCAATGAACAAGGAAATAATGAAGAGGAAAACCACGAAAATGGATCTATTTTGGAAGAAGAAAATAATTCTCTTTTGGGAGTAGATAAAACCTCACCTTTGAGTTCTATAACTTCTGGTCCTTCAAAAATAACCAAAGAAACAACAGCTTATTTTG
>JAKJEG010000074.1 GCA_022705545.1 Patescibacteria group bacterium
TTTTTAAAAATTATTCAACATTTTTTAAATAAATTCTTCCTAGTAATTTAACTTCTATTCCTTCATCAGCCTCTTGAGAAACTCTTGTTAATTCTAATTGTTCAATTCGAATTGCCGGGGTTAATTCCTGAAAATCCTCCAGACAACTTAAAACTGCCTCTTGTTTCCCGCTGATTGTTAAAGAATAGTTATAGCTTGGTGGTTCGTCTGGGGTCACCGTATTTTTTGAACCAAAACGAAAAGATAACTGCACTAGATAATTATTATCTAAATTATTAATTTTATTTTCTAAATTAATTAGATCCTTTTCTGTCGGAAGCATTTCCTGAAGTCGTGGATAATAAACTTGGGCTTTTTGCCATTCTTCTTCCCAAAGAGTAACTTTTTGAAAAATTGATTCCTTCAAAGACAAATCGCTTTTAATTATTTCTATTTGGCTAATTTTTTGTTCAATATCTTTAGTAAAATAAAAACACAGGATTAATAAAACAATCAGAGCGATAATTACCCATAAAAACTGCCTAAAAAATATTTTTGTTATTTTACTCTCCATAGGTTTCGTTATCTTCTTGTTCTTCAAATTTATGTTCTGGAGAATCTAATGGTGTTATTTCGTAATCAATTTTTTTACCGGTAATTCGATAAACATCTTTATCTATTTTGGAAAATTCCTTAGAGGCATTATTATACATTGAAACTGTCGTTGACAAATGGTCACCTAATTTCTGCATATAAATTTCGTAATGAGATAAATGGCGAAGTAAATCCTCTACTCTTTTTTTAATTAACTGGGCAGATTTTTCAATCTCTAAGGCTTTTAATCCTTGCAAAACTGTCTGTAAATAACCAAAAAAAGTGGTTGGGGAAACAATTAAAACCCGTTTTTTCCCAACGGCATACTGAATTAAATCCTCGGTATCGGATTTCATTGCTCCAACTTTGTTAATTAATAAATCATAATAAACTGCCTCGGAAGGAATAAACATAAAAGCAAACTCAGTTGTCCCCTCTTCGGGTTTAATGTATTTTGCTGTCTCATCTATCCGGTTTTTTAGATCATTTTTAAACAGATCTTCGTATTTCTTTTTTATTTCCAGATTATCTTCTTCAATTAATCGATTATAATTTTCCAAACTAAACTTGGAATCAATCGGAATAATTTTATCTCTCAAAAAAATCACAGCATCAACTTTTAAACCGTCTTTAAATTCGTATTGCATTTGATAAACATTAGGGGGCAAAACATTTTTTAAAACCGTTTCTAAATAATATTCTCCTAAAACTCCCCTTTGTTTAGGATTAGTTAAAATATTTTGAAGTTGCTTTAATTGACTGCTGTAATCAACTACTTCTTTAGAAGTCGATTCAAACCTAGCGAGAGCTTTAGAAATTTCTAATCTAATCTGTTCATTTTCTTTTAACTGTTTTTCAATCGTTTCTCGAACTACTTTATTAGCTTCATTTAGCTGATCACCTAAATTACGATTGTGTTCTTGAATCTGGTTTTGGATTTGAAGAATTTGATTTTGCAATAAAAGCAGGGATTCACCTGAGGACTGATTTTTTTTAAAAGCAAAAAGGAAATATATTAAAACAATAGTCAAAACAATAATTATTGCTCCAAAAAAAATAATCAGCCCGCTCATATTTATTGAGTTAATTCAACTCCCTCAATCTTGCTTGCTTTTTCTGAAGAAATCGATTTATACAAAAAATAATGGAAAGCAATCGAAAGAGGATTTAAAAGAAAAATTGATAAAACTTCACTGAGTAATGCTCCGCTAGAAACAGAAAGAGAAGAAAGAGTAATAATTGTGTTGCTAAGCAATCCTAAACAGAAAAATAAAAGAGCCAAAAGCAAATAATACTTAAATACTTTTAACCAATTGCCTTTGACTAAATCATAACTTTTTCTTATGGCTAAGATTGGCGAAGTTTTTTCTTCGACAAAGACAAAAATCGAAAAACCTAAATAAATTGATAAAATAAGTCCGGGAACAATAAACAAAAGAAATCCTAAACCATTAATGAAAGCCACAATGATATTTAAAAAACAAAAAGCAAAAATCATAGAAAAGCCTTCTTGAAAAATTGCTTTTATCCCTTTGCTTTCATCTTTTAAAGCAATTAAAAGTAAAAGAGAAACTAAACAAAAAAGATAAAAAATTCCTAAC